>JAUVJO010000308.1 GCA_030592345.1 Deltaproteobacteria bacterium | reverse complement strand
TTTTAAAATGCCCGGCTTCTCGCCGCTTGTTTTCTTCCTGTTGATTTTTCTCTTCGGTATACCTTTTACCGCAGCAGGAGGAATTGAACATGACTATCACCTGGCTGAGTTGAGTTATGAGAGGCTCTTAAAGGACCCTGAAAAACAAAAGGAGCGACTTAATTGGCTTGTGTGCACCGGGAGATTCAGGTCAGTATATACGGCCCAACCGGACGGTCCGAGAGCAGATGATGCCCTCTTTATGATAGGGCGAGTCTATTCTGAGCTGTACAAGGTTTCTTCCGGCTTGAATGACAGACAGGAGGCCCTTGATTGCTATTGCCGATTACTAAAGCGCTTTCCTGATAGTCCTTACCGGCCTGAGGCCAAGAAGGCGATTGCCGAATTGCGGATAGAGAAAGAAAAACATCCTGCTCACAAAGAGCCGCCTACCACGGATCTTCCGACCGACAAGGGGCTGTCAAAACCCAAGCCGTTAACGGATATTGAGGAACTGGCTTTAGATGACAAGATATGCGTACCAGTGGGAGAGAAGCGCAGGGCTCGCGTAACGGACCTGCGGTTTTGGTCCAATCCGAGTTATACGCGCGTGGTTATCGATGCGGATAAGGAGGTGCCGTACAGCTATCGCCTGCTAAAAAAAGATCCGGCCATTGGCAAGCCTCAGCGACTTTACATTGACTTGAGCAATGCGCGCATGGGGGGCCGACTTAGACCTATTGTACCTATCGGTGATGACCTGCTCAGTGACGCACGGGCAGGCCAGTACGCGGCTGATACGGTACGGGTGGTACTAGATATTAAATCGATTGACGACTTCAGCATTTTTTCTTTGAAGAACCCTTTCAGGATTGTACTGGATATTAACGGAATTCCCAAGAAACGCCCATCAAAGAAGTCCTTGAAGGAGGAGGAAATAAGGCCACCAAGTGGCGATATAGGAGACGGGTCCCTGGCCAAGCAACTGGCCCTTGGGGTGCGCCGGATAGTAATTGACCCTGGACACGGTGGCAAGGATCCAGGGGCGGTTGGATACGACAGGAATGTCCTGGAAAAGAATGTCGCCCTGGAGGTTTCCAAGAGAGTGGCCAGAAAGGTCAGGAAGAGGCTCGGGTGTGAGGTTATACTCACCAGGGATAGAGACGTATTTCTTTCCCTTGAGGAGCGAACGGCCATTGCAAACACAAAAAATGCTGATATCTTTATCTCTCTACACGCCAATGCCCACAGGAACAGACGTGTTCGTGGCATTGAAACCTATTTCTTGAACCTGGCCACTGACAATGAAGCCATCCTGGTGGCTGCCCGTGAAAATGCCACCTCGGCAAAAAATATCAGTGACCTTGAGGCCATCTTGAATGATCTCATGAAAAATTCCAAGGTAAATGAATCTAGCCGTCTTGCTGGCTATGTTCAACGAGCCATGGTTCGGAAATTGAAAACAAAGTACAAGAAGGTCAATGACAAGGGTGTGAAGCAGGCCCCCTTCTATGTGCTTTTGGGAGCCGAAATGCCCTGCATATTGGTCGAGATCGCCTTTATCAGCAATAAAGCAGAGTGTAGCAGGCTAAACACGGCCGCCTACCAGGAAGCCGTAGCCGATGCCATTGTGGTCGGGATTCAGGACTATATCAAGGCGATCAGCCCCACCGTGCTCACAAAGGCTGCAATGCTATAGAATTTCAGATAACATCACTGAACCATTGGAAGAGACGAGACAATGGCTGTCCAGTATACGAATCGAGTTGGGAAAACGTATTATCTCCGCCAAGGAAAAACCAAAACCGGGAAACCGAGATATTTTTTCTCATCGCGACAGGACGGAAAAGGCGAAGCGGTTGAATACATCCCTGAAGGGTATGAAATCTATGAACATCCGGAAAATGCTCAGGTGTTTTTGCGGAAGATACGTCCCCAACTCATCACGGATATCGAAAAACAGCTCATCAAGAAATATGCAAACAAGTTAGCGCGTTCAAAACGTTATCGCGTTGATTGTAAAGACGAGTATATCACAATTTATGAATCGAATGCTGATGTTGGAAATCTTAAAAACACTTTTGGTGATCTCTTCAAGTGTGCTTCCCTTCGTCCCGGAATGACTGTTGATGATGCCATGAGTTTTCTCGTCAGTTCCGCCGATCGACATTATACCGCTATGCTGAGATTTCGGCTGGTTGACAAAGAACAACGTACTTTCACGGCAGAACGCTTCTGTTTCCGAGGCTCTATTGATGACTGGTTTTTTTTGGGCGGTCCCGATAGGTTAAGGGAACTGGCCGAACTATATATGCCACTTCTGGGAACGGATAAGTTCTTTGATTCACCGTACTTTTAACACATACTGTATTTGTGGAACAAAGCTGCATAAATGAAAGGTAAGGGTACCAGGGAAAAGTCGGTTCTTTGGTGATTTGTGGGGTAGCTAATTATATGTCAAGACAACAAACTAATCACGAAAGTATGAAAGTACGAAAAAACGAAAGCTTTCCCAATTGTTATCTCTTTCGTGCGTTGCGGCCTTCGCCTTGAGAACATTACGTGCCTTCGTGTTTTCGTGATGATTCTTTTTTCACTTTCCTGTCATAAATAGAAATCAACCACGCCAAATACCAGAGAGCCAAAAAGTCAGGCCTGATTTGGGCATCTTTCATTTCTCAGTTTACACTTCCCCGGAAGGAAAGATAAAAGGCTTATGCCTAATCTCCTTAGACTGCATGCTTTTGGAGTTAATCCGTAAGGATTTTATCCCAAGAAAAGTGTAAACTTCTTTATAATCGCTGTAAATCACGGCTGTTGGCAATGAGAGGATGAGAAAGTGAAAAGCGATAACACTAATGCTTATGTGAAAGAGGCGAATACCCCGTGGGCCATTCGGCCTCTGGTGCCTGAAGCGGTGTACACGGACCGTGAGGAACACCTGGAATACCTACACAAAGCCGCCCTCAATGCCGCAGACCGTCGCACCATGTCCACAGTACTTCTGGGACAGCGGCGCATGGGCAAGACCGAGATATTCAAGCGGGTGGTAAACCGTCTTTTTTTCGAGCAGGATCACCGGGATCCGAATGCCATCGTGCCGGTTTATTACAGTTTCCGGGACGAGGCCATGGATCGGTGGGACTTCGCCATTGGATACGTGGAGAATTTTCTGAGGTGGTATACGGCGTTTCGATTAAGAGAGCCCTTTATTCTGTCTCCTGACTCAGTAAGCCTGGAGCGGCTTCCGGAATTGATAAAGTCTCGTCTTGACGTATCAAAGGGGCTGTCAGGCGCTCTTAATTTTATGCGGTTTCTTCAGGAAAAAGACGTAACGATGCCTGAGGACAAGGCCGTGACCCTACCACGCAGGGTCTCTGACTGGGATGAAAGCACCATCTGCATGTTTCTGGACGAGTTTCAGAATACCCGTCTTCCGCAGCACAGCTTCAGCATAGTCGGCTTCATGCAAGAGGCCGTGGAATCTCCCACGTGCCCGCATTTTGTGACCGGCTCTGCCATGAGCATACTGGCAAGGGAGATACTTGGGAGGGGTTCTCTCTTTGGTCGGTTTGACAGCGAGCCGATTGAGCCGATGACCGGCTACTGGGGGGCGCAGTTGGCAATTAATGCGGCTCGTTATTATAGGGCCGATATCGAGGGGGAGATGGCGCCTGTAGTGGCGGATCGCTGTGGGGGGAACCCTTTCTACATTACGGCCGTGGTCCGTCAGGCCGCAAAACAGGGAAAACGGCTTGCCAGCGAAAAAGTCCTGAACGAGATCCTGGCTGTGGATCTTTCTTCCGGGTTTATCTGGGGAGAGCTAAATGACCAGGTGAGCCGGTGGATTGAACGGATGAACGAGTACGGGATCACTAAATGGGTCCTTTATCTTTCTGCCCTGGAGGAGGGGGATCGGCTGGACCTTGAGAGGATTCAGCGTGAATTGGCGGAACGTGAAGGAAGAGACGTTTCTATTGAGACTATCCGGGACGTGCTGATCAAGCTCTCCAGAGGTGATCTTCTTGAGTACATGGAGCTTGGCGGCTGGTTCAGGAAGGTGGAAGATGCGATCCTTCTTGAATTCTTGAAGGTATGGGGAAGAATCGAGGTGGAGGGCCAGGATCGGGCCAGGGTCCAAAAAGAACTCGTCAGACACTATAGTACCCTTGAACGCCGCATTCGCGACCATCTAGGGTATTTGGCTGAGGTGTACATGGCGCAGGTGCTGTGGAATGGCCAGAGGAAGACCTTGCCCGGCCGTTTTTTCCACAGTGAAACGGACGTGACTGTGCCGTGGCGTTTTATTTACATAAGACATCGGACAAG
>JAUVJO010000006.1 GCA_030592345.1 Deltaproteobacteria bacterium | reverse complement strand
CCCGCCTTGGGCGGGATGAACTTCGGCCTCCAATGCCTTAAGTAGCTGGCTGGTTAGGTTTCCTATGTAATGGTCCCGCCACAGGCGGGATTCAGCGGTTCTCCTTGCCCTACGTAGCAACCTATTACCTACTATCGGGATTACCCGGACTTTTTGAGAAGTTACGATTTTGCGATTGAAGATCGGCCGAAGATGGCCTGAAGTCGCAGATCCGCCGTCTTTCTGGCGGGCTGAGATGCCAATTCTACCAACTTATTTTTGACCCAGCCCTCAGGTATCATATAAATGCTTGCCCCAGGTGGTTACCTCAGATCTAACCGCACAGGTCCAATTCTTTCGCAATCTTCGTGATGATCTTTGCGACCTTTTTACCATTTTTCTGCCTTCCCCGCAGAGGCCTTAATTCACTGATCCGAATCGTTGAAAGGAATTTCTCGCAACGGCCCGGACAAGCCTGAAGTAGTAGTGCATTTTTTCCCCTGTTTTCCAATACGCTTCAGATCCCTGGGTAAACCCGTAATGCAGCGAATTGCGCAAGGATAGAATTCCTTCATTTCCGGCATAATAGGTCTTGCCCTTGCCCACGAACGCGGCATAGTGGGCATCGCTACCACCGGTAACTGCTACACTTACGTGCTGTTTGCGCATGGCTTCCATGGCTGCGATATTGTATTTGACCCCGGACCCGGGAACCGCATTGCTACACTCAATGGCGTCAAAGGGCACGGTCTTAATCAAATCGCCACAGCCCAATTGAACTCCTAACACCTTATCAAGCCACCGAGGGGAATAGGGATGGTGCGCAACTGCAATACCTCCCGCCTCGTGAATCAGACGAACCGTTTCGCTGGCGCTCAGGTCTTTAGGGATAGTTTTCATCACAAATAGCGCCCCGATATGCCCTTCAAGAGAGGATATCTCAACGCCTGGTACGATGGCCAGGGGGAGCCTGCGTTCATGGGCCAGTCGTCTGGCCACAAAAGCACCCTGGATCACATCGTGGTCGGTTACGGCAATGGCATCTAATCCTATGCGTAGAGCCTGTTTAAGGACGCGTTCGAGATCATCCCCGTCCGACCACTGGGTATGAAGGTGCAAATCCGCACTATTTTGCAGGACAATACTGGTCTTGTCTTTGATGCCGGCAAGACGCAGTCTCGGCAGGTAATAGCGCTCATAATCCGACGGCTCCCAGTGAGTAAGTTTTTCAACCCTCTCCAAATCGACTAGCGCATTCTCTTCGTAATGTTGCATATCAGCAAAGTCGATCTCGTACTGCTCCAAATCAAAATCACCTCGGTCCATTTTTCCGCCTCCTTTAAATAGTATAGTGCCTGAACGGAAAGACGTGTTCAGGCACTAGATATAGACTTTCACATATTAAATTTCACAAGGCTAGAGGGAGGAGGCTGTATTGTAATACGCCGACGACCGATAACGCTGTGAAATTTAATATGTGAAAGTCTATAGTTCGTTTATCAGTGCTTCTGATGGCCTGTCCCTGTAGATGCCAAAGTCCGGCCCCCTGTCCGTATCGACCCCGCGCAGAAATATGTAATAGATGCCCCCGAAATGCGTCTTATAATTGTAACCCGGCAATCTGAGCTTGAGGTACTTGTGTATGGCAACGGTATATATGTGGTACTGAAGGATATAAAATGTCTCCTCCATGGCCGCAGCCATGGCTTTGTGACCATAATCCTCCACCCTTGTGCCAAGAAAATTTGACTTCCAGTCCACAAGGTAAAAGCGGCCATCAAAATGAAAAACCATGTCGATGAATCCCTTCATAAACCCCCTTACAGGTGAGAAACGCAGCCGTTCAATACGCTCAGGGAAATCGGCAGGGAGTTTGTGGCCGGCGTATTCCTGAAACATCCGTGTCAACTTCTTCGGCGAGATCGATTTAAGCGGGAAATAGAACTCTAACTCGTTTATCCGGTCCTTGTTTTCGATACGAGACAGGGTAAAATCTATGCGCGACGGCTCCAGCGGTACGGAGAGCACATTTCTAATCATGTTACAAAGCGTTTCCTGCCATGTGAGCTCAAAACCGTATTCTTTGAGTTTATCTGCCACCAGTTTTTGCATTGGAGTCATATCTTTTTGGGCAAAATCGAGGTGCTCGAATATGTCGTGGAGAAATGTCCCTGGCTTTGTGCCCCTGGGAAAGGCAAAAATACCAGAAGGCACTTCTTCAGCGGTTCGTTGTTCAGGGGCCGTTTGATCATAGGCGGCAGGCAGGTATATTGCATCGCGGTCAGCCATGTCTGAGCTGTAAGGATGGCCGGATACCAGAGATGAAAAACTTGAAATTTGCCAGGAACGATCTATCTTCCCGGTGAATCTTCGGCAGGTGAGCGGCTGAAGCGGAGGGGCGAAGGGGCTGAGAGACGGAGAGACGGAGAGACGGAGGGGCTCCTTTTCTGCTTCCGCGGGTATTTCAGAAAGGCTGATCGTCCCGCCAGCCTTTGCCAGGATAGCTTTTAACTCCGCAAGCATATCCTCATCACTTAAACCATTGAACCTTTCTCCGGTAGCGCTTACAATATTTGCTCCTTCCGACGATTCTGGTTGATGAAGGAGGTAAGCCGGTGCAGAGGTCTCAGCGTCTTTGAAACGCCCCCACACAAGGTAACAGCGGTTTTTCGCCCTGGTCAAAGCTACATAAAGAAGCCGCAAGTGTTCTGCCAGCGCCTCCTTTTCGGCAAACAAACGGTTTTCATCCATGAGAGAAGAGCCAAGATCAAGGGTCAACCTCATATTGTCCTTTTCATCGTGAAACGTAAAAGGCTCATTTGAGCGCCTCATCCTGGAGCCGCCCCATGCAAAGGGACAAAATACAATAGGATACTCAAGGCCCTTGCTTTTGTGGATGGTGACAAGCCTTACGGCATTCTCATCCGTTTCCAAACGGAGCTGGTGTTCCTCCAACCGTGGTGTGCTGGAATCTCTCCGTTCTAAGAGCCATTTCAAGATGCCGGTCATGCCCAGCCTGGTTTCAATAGATGCCTGATGCAGGATCTCTGAGAGATGCAGCAAATTCGTATTGCGGCGTTCTCCATCAGGAAACTTCATGAGGCGAGTCAGGATTTTTTCTTCTAGCAGCAAATACCGGAACATTCGGATAAATCCGCGTCTGTCCCACATATCGTGATATCTCTTGAATTTCACGAGCCACGCCTCCCATCCGGTCTCATCTGCCATCAATCCATCCAGTTCCTCTCCTTTGACTCCGATCATATCTGTTGCCAGGGCTGCTTTTACCATGTTTTCACGATTGGGTTCAGAAATGCCGGCCAGGACCCTCCCAATTTCCATGGCTTCAAGGGAATCAAAGATGTTACCCGTACTCCAGAGGACGCTAGGAATATCGAGCGCAGACAGGGCTTGCTGCATAAAGCGAGCCTCAGCGTTTGTCCGCACCAGGACAGCTATGTCTTCTTCCTTGAGCGGTCTTTTTCCCATGAGTACCTTGTTGTTTCTGCCAAGACTCAGAAGTCGTGAGATTTCCGCTGAAATAGCCTCGGGAATCAATTCCCGTGCTTTCGTCTTCGTAATCGGCTTCCCGGCATCCGGACACGAGGTGCAGCTTGTGTAAAACCACAACTGCAATGGCGGCTCGGACCTGCCTTCTATCCTGAAGAATTCAGGGTCTTTTTCCGGTGCCGGCGCAGTCGGCTGAAAAGGAATTTTATCATAGATAAAGGGATGCCGTGCGTTGGCAAAGATAGTATTTATTGCAGTAATTAAATCAGGCTCGGACCGCCAGTTTTCCCCAAGGGTGTACCGGGATTTCACATCTCCTGATGCCTCCATGTAGGCAAAGATATCAGCGCCTCGGAAACCGTATATGGCTTGCTTGGGATCGCCGATAAGAAAGAGTGTGCCACCCTTGGTGTTGAACACCTTCTTGAAAATAGCGTACTGGATCGGGTCTGTGTCCTGAAATTCATCGATCAAGGCGGCCTTGAATTTCATCCTCATGGCCCTTGCAAGAGCGTCTCCCCCCTTTTCGTCCAGGGCTCGGTGCAGTTTGAGCAAAAGATCGTCAAAAGACTGGATGTTTTTCTCTTCTTTTCTTTTGCTAAGCTCGTTCTGTGCGTAATTAAATAGCTCTGCTTTTAGCCCGAGGATACGCTGCTCAAAAACCTTCTTGAGTGCCTCGTGTTTTTCTTTCAGCATTTCACAGAGGTCAAACAGGGGATGGGCAGGAGGAACGTGATTTTTCTTCACTGCCCTTTTGATTTCACTTGAGGTAAACTTCTCAAAACCCTTAAACAATGCCAGACCATGACCTTCCGAAGCCAAATAATCGTCCATACAGTTAAGCCAAATGGGGATATTGACCTTTTTGTATCTCGTTCTGTTTAGGCCTTCATCGGCTGAGAAAATATCTTCTACTTTTTCCCTTTCCGACTGCCAGCCGTTGCAAATCTCATCAAAAGCTTCTTTGAATTCTCTTTCCTGTTGTGAAGAGTCGGGGACTTCAACCCGAGGAATGATCTTCAGATATGGCTGGCCGACCCTGTTGGCGAGAAGAGAAACGAGACTATCCGGTCTGACCTTGTTGTTAATGGCATAATGGACAAAAAGAGGCGATGCATTATAGAAATGCCTGCGCCAGAAATCGTCAACAATCTCTTCAATGAGGTTTTGCTGGTCAGTAACAAGCTCAGTATCAAAGAGACTGCCGCATTCAAAGGCGTTTTCATAGAGCATTCTACCGCAAAAGCCGTGTATGGTAAATATGGCAGCCTGATCAAATGCACGGAGTGCTTCTTTAAGGCGTCTTAATGCAGTTTTGAAATCACTAGTCCTTCTCACCAGTTCCTTCATGAAAGCATCTTCGCTGTGGGCCGGAGAGATGGTTGAGAGGTTAGGTGATTGAAATACTTCTACGGCCTCCCACAACTGCTTACGAATTCTGTCTTTTAACTCCTCTGTGGCAGCTTCGGTAAAAGTGACGACTAGTATCTCGTCAACGGAAAGATTCTTCTCTAAGACCAGCCGGAGAAACAAGCCGGTAATGGTGTACGTCTTCCCGGTGCCCGCACTGGCATCAATGAGATTTGTCCCCTCAAGTGGGGTGTTCAAGAGATCAAAGTCTTTAATTCTTGTCATATGAACCTAGGGCCTTGGACCATAAATGCTAAGCTGTTTTTGCACCGGATGGACTCTGGAAGGTTTACTGAAAAAAATGAACATCGAACATCGAACGTCCAATCACGCCAAGGCGTGAAATATTGAATGGGAAAAGAAGAAAAAACAGAAATAGCCATTGAATGTTCGGTATTGGATATTCGTTTTTCATTCGACGTTGGACGTTCGATGTTCGATGTTCATCTTTCAAAATTATTCCGTTGCGTCTCCATTTTCTTCTGGCTCCCCAGCAGTGGTCCAAAGATTTTTTCTGCAATGCATTGAAATTCTGAATCAAGCGGATCAGTGTCGCCAAAACAGAGTTGATAGTAGGCGTCTTCGCACTCCCCTCGCTTGAAATCGCTTCCAGTCCAGACATTACGGGCACCGGCCAGGGCAGCCTCAGCGGGTTTCCCCCCTTCCAGGAGCATTTGAGCATATTTCCAGGAAGATTCCGGAAAGAAATGGCAAGGCATTGCCAGCCCCACCCAGTACTGTTGCAGGAGATTTTCGAGGATCTCCCGGCCTTTTTCCACCGGTAAATATTCCCACGCTCTCCACTCGGGCTCCCCGGCTTTGGGCCATAAGCCTGCCAGCATGCTGATCCTGGGGTAGTAATCAGTATTGAGGCAATTTAGCACCAGGTGATGAATCCACAGCCTGAGACGGTCCTTCGGCTTCACAATTGCATAGCGGTAGCGCATCAACCTTTCCGGGTAGATGGCATCGATTCTCCCCGTGAGCTTGAAACATGACAGACTAAGATCAACATCAAGCGGCTCAAGCGTTGTTTCTCGGATGAAAGGCTCGGTTTTCCCAACAAAACAATTGACGCCCTGGCTGAGCTGCCCATATATACATTCTCCTGCAGTCCCATGTGGGAGCTGCCCGGAGGCCTTCGTCAGGCAAAAACAATCTGTAAGGTTACGCCCGGAGAGTCTTTTTTTCAGCAGGTTTTCCTCAAGCAAGTACTTTTCCATGCCTTTGATGTCAAAAGCTTCTTTTTCTTCCAGGATCGAGGCCCTTTGCTCGAGATAAATCCCAAGGCGGCTATTGAGCAGAAACTTTGTGGGATTGCCAAAAAATCTGCACAAATTATCCAAATCAATTGTTCTCCATTGTTCTTCGGCATCACGGAGTCTTGTGGAAATAAACGGCACACGAGCCTCGCGAGGTTTCAGAGCGCACCGGGCTGCCTCGCAGTTCACCTCAGAAAAACTGAACAGGCTTTCGTTTTTCTTGAAATACTCCGGACTGAATGCCTGGAGTCGATGCGTGGTGACAATCTGCTCCAAGATCTTCTTCCCGGGAATTTTAAAGCCACGTTCAATGTAATCCATGAGTTCGCTCACCAGGACTGACGGTGGAAGGACACTGTTGTCCTGGCTGCTTTGTCCTACGTAACTGATATACAATCTTTCTCTGGCCGACAGCATTGCTTCCAAAAAAAGATATCTGTCGTCATGACGACGGGAACGGTCGCCCGGTTTCGGATATTTTGCCATGAGATCAAACCCGAGGGGCTTAGACTGCCTGGGATACGCGTCCCCGTTCATGCCCACAAGGCAGATGATCTTGAAAGGAATACTTCGCATGGGCAACATGGCGCAGAAAGTAATGCCCCCGGAGAAAAAGCCGAACCCAAAGCCTTCTTTCTCAAGATGTTGTCCCAAATACCACTTGATCACACGGATATCCATTTCTTCATCAAAAGACGATATCTCTTCAGTGTCACACAGGTCGTTTAGTACATGCCGTATGACTTGCATTTCATTTTCCGTATCTTCATCTGGCAAGAACAATCGTTCAAGCAACCCTGTCAGGGTCCTCGACCACTCGTCCAGGCTTCTTGGTTGACCGAGGGACGTAACGTGAGCAAAAAGCTCATTCGCAAATTCAAGGAATTGCCCCAAGACCGATGCCTCACTGCCCTCGATATGATCGTATGGAAGGAGACCGCAGAACATATTCTCATCATTGCCGGCCATAGCATAGCCCAGCAGGAGCCTTTCCATGCCGGCCTTCCACGTGTTTTCCGGAAAAGTTGGCAAGCCCCATTGACCGCGGCTTTGTCCGTCGATTCCCCATCTTATCCGTGTCTCCCTCACCCATCCGGAAACAAGCTCAAGATCTGCCTCTGCCAGACCGAAGCTTCGCTGCACGGCCCGACATTCCAGAATTGCAAGGACCTGCGAGGCCCCAAAACGGCTGCCATATAGGTCCAGGATTGCTAAGAACGTATCGATAATCTTACTTTCTTTCCTCACGCTTTGATCTGCAATGCTAAAAGGAACCCGCCTGGCGTCATCAGCCGGGACATCAAATACGGCCTGGACATATGGAGCATAGGTTTCAATATCCGGCATCATCACCAGGATATCCCTGGGTAACAGGTTCGGGTCATTTACAAACATTTCAAGCAACCGGTCGTAGAGCACTTCAATTTCCCGCATGGGACTGTGGCACGAATGGATCCGGACGGACGCGTCATCTTGGGCAATAAGCTTTTTTCCGTCACTTTTCTCATTCCTGTCTCTTAAGTTCAGAATGCCGGACTGAAGGCAAAAGAGCAGGTTATTTTTCTCAGGCTCTGGACCAGGTTCCTTAAAGGACGGAATTTCCTCGCAGTTAAACTCGTTTATCAGATCAAAAAATTCTCTCCCCAGTGTTCCCATGGATGCAAGCAGGCTGTTTCCCTTTTCAAGGTGGAGAGCTTCTATGGCAAGATCTATAGATGCCTCTCTGTCTATGGTCCTCTTCATCTCCCAGTCAGAGAGAATATCGCTCCAGTATTGCCTGCAAGGGTTCATAAGAAAGAGGTTCACCTGGGTAAAGCGTGATATGCCGGCAAGGACCTCAATGTGAAACCGTGGAAGGGCAGATATGCCAAAGACCGAAATCCTTTCAGGGAGATTCCTTATCTCAGTGGAGGGTTTTTCAAGTGCTTCAAGAAAAGCCTTTCCGAGTGCTGCCCGGTGCACCTTTTCATCCCCTTTGACCAATTCTCTCCAGAGCACGGCCTGCCAGTGGTCTTCTTTGTTCGATTCCCATGAAAGAATCATCTGCGGACGGAAAATGAGATATTGATCAAACGTGTCCGCAATACGCTGACAGAGCTGTAAGCGCTTCAGATCTCCCCCAGCACCTTCGAGGTAGCTCCTGAGGCTCTCAAAGCCCGGCTTCGTGATGCAGGCAGGGAGGAGCTTCATGATTCTCCAGGTCATTATCTTTGGATCAAAAGGCGAGCGTTCCGGAAGATCTTGAATGACTTTTCCAAAGAGTTCATACACAAAGGAGTTGGGAAAGGGAAACCTGCAGTTTGCACATATTCCATGGCGCCGGGCGAGTTCCGTGGATACCCAGCGCTCCATGCCTTTACTTTGCACAAGGATTATTTCTTCATCCAGGGGCGATGCCAGAGGAGTCGTAAGAACCTCTGCCAATGCGTCAGCCAGGATCTCTAACTGGTTGCTGGTAAAGAGTCTAAGCGTCGCCACCATGGTCATTTCCTCGGGCGCATCCACAAGTACTAAAGTGCCTAAAATTGCAAGACCAAAGACCACTTTTCAGCAATTCTAATTATGCCAATCAATCATGACGTAGGCTGGGTTGAGTCCCGCGGAACGCGGGATTGGGTTTCGTTCCTCAACCCAACCTACAAAATCCAAAATTAGAATTGCTGACCACTTTTTATATAATAATATATTCAAGTCCTTAACTTTAGGGCACTTTAGACACTTTAGGCACTTTAGCTCACTATTCTCTTTGATTGCTATAGTTGAGATCACCAAGATTAGTCTACGGCTTCTATGATTTTGACGGGAAGCTTGAGAGTCCTCTCCACGATCCCCAATAGTCCGGCCCCCACGGCAGAAGCAGCAAGAGGGGTTACTTTCGGATCTGCCGGATCGCCCGTGACCTTTAAAGGAACAGAAACGAGCGTCCCACCGAGGATGTAGTTCACAAGAGGGATTTTCTTGACTATGGAATCCACGGTTTCCAACGGGGCCACCAATACCTCAAGATTCATTTTTTTTTCGATGAGATCAATGTCACCATGACAGGCTACTTGCATCGAAGGAGCATCTAAAATCGCCTCCTTGATGACGAGTTTACCATCTTTAAGATTAGCTTTGGCCGTTATGGAATTATACGCAAATCCTTTCTTGCTGAAATCAGGAAACTCCCCCATGAACATCTTGGTGACATTAAGAAAACCGAAAATCTTTACCAACACCACATCGCGGTAAACTCGCCCATCATGGGCAACGAATTCTAAGTCTCCATTGAGGGACCTGGCCAGTTCTTCACTCTTTCCCCGCCCGATCACTTCCCCATTAAAGTCAAATATACCTGTGACCCGTCCCTTTTTACCCTCAAGACAGGCAATGGTCGGAGCCAGTTCCTGGTCTTTAGATAACGGCTTGAAATCTACTAATAGCTCCCGGGGCGATATCTTCAGGACCCCCGGTGTTGAGATGCCGCACAGATTGGCCTCGGTGACTGCAACATCGATCACATTATGAGCAAAGGAGATGTCGGCATGCAAAGGGGTCCAGGTGAACGTCTCATATTTGAATGTTTCCGATTTCAGTCTGAGAACACCTTGCACCGGCAGGCCCCACAAATTTATGTCAGGTCCTGCATCTTCTCCGTTATCTTTCTCCAGGATCTTCTCCAGTTGATCCCACTCCAGACCGTCAGCAGAAATATCCATATCGAGCACGAATCCTGCCGCTGAAACCTTCACGCCCCCTTTAAGGATCAGGCGCTTGTCCGCCAAGATGAAAACAGCCGGCTCTACCTTGACATTATTCTTTGTGGCATCCAAAGAAACGCTTTCGATCTTTAGCGGCACCCCCAGCTTCCACGGAAAGATCAGATCCCGGCCTGTGAGTATTCCTTGAGCCGTGGATTCAGTGGGTTGATCCATCAAAATGTGGGCGCGGAAATCTCCCTTTATCCAACCTTGACTAAGATAATCATTTTCAAAGAGGTTATGCATGGTTGTTTCAGTCACGTGACCGGAAAACTCAAGGTCGAACGCCTTCTTTTTTACGTTGAGCTTAAGGTGAGCGTGAGATTCCTTATCCTGAATGACCAAATCCTTGATCACCAGTTCCTCCGGATCATCAATAACATTAATGAAGACCTTGGGACCGTCTTGTACAACAATATCTCCTGCAAAAGATGTCTTGGCGCCCCTGTGCCATGTAAGGTGGCCCCGCGAAATAGACAGGGGTGACCTGACCTTGAGCGCGGGCGGCATAAGGATCAGGCCTGAGATCCATTGAACTGCTTCCGACCCCATATCCCCTTCAAGGCTGATGTCCATACTATTCAGGTCTGCCAGGCCCAATTTCAATGTTCCGTTTCGTACCAAGGAATTCCCAAGGCGTGCCTCAATATTACGTCCTTCCAGGATACCCTTGGAAATAACAACTTCCCCGTTTACTTCTTCCAAATCCAAATTAGCTCCTGGCACGAACACCTGCCCATGAAGCAAACTGCCTGCGATGACGATGTTTTCCATTTCCCCCAGATCGGTTATTCTATTTCCCTTTGCATTGACTGTGATAAGGGGCATTTTGCCGCCTTTGACAATGTCAAAGACGTCCCGTATGGTAGCAATATCTCCTGCCAAAACCAGAGCCGCGTCCCGGGTCGAATGAACATCAACTTCTTTACCCTCCAGATCGAGACTGACCAGGGGAGGGCTTTCGTCCGCAGCCAATGCGCTATTGCCTTCTAATATCCTTAAATCCAACCACGCTTTCAGGGAAATACTTTCCCAAAGGTTGGATTCACAGGCAGTATCGATCTTGATTCCCTTTGGTGACAGACTGATGCGTGCATGAATATCCTTGAACGCCAAAACGGACTGTTTCTCTTGGGAAAGACTCAGCCTGCCGTTTTCCACCTCCACGACCAGGTCTGGTGCCTTTGATGCGAGAAGAGCCAGTACCGGGGCCATTTTCTGCTCAATGGTTGCAGTAGAAGACGCCTTTGGTCTCTCCTTGTTCTTTACCTTCCTTTCCGTGAGGTTGATTGTGAGAGTGGGGGCTTCAACCTGGAGCATTGCGAGCCGCACTTTGACCATGAGAAGGGGTAGGATTTCCGGATAGACTGTTACGGACTCGACATTCCCGGTGAGTTTTTCTGGAACTGAAAGGATTAACTGATGGACCACCACACGGGGACGCGGGAAAAATGAGAGATCAACCCTCTGGCATTTCACCTCGCCTCCCACTGTGCGGGAAATATCGGCCAGGATATTTTCCTTGACCGGTGTAAGGTCAATTAGCCTGGGTAACACAAGGACCAAAACCAATAGAAGAACCAAAAGGGTTCCCAGCCCTGTGATTACCCAGAATGTAATCTTTTTTTGTTTGCCCACAATAGAAAAAAACGTAACCGTTCACGGGTTCAGGGTTCATCGTTCAGGGTTATCTTCTTTGCTGACCTTGCTCGTAGGCTAGTCAGTCCCGCCCCGGACGGGAATGAAACCTCGAATGATTGCGCGGGTGCGTCCAGCATGATCATATACACATCCTGTAACTCAACGGTTCATTTTTTCGGTGAACCTGGAACCCTGAACCTCTGAACCTGTGAACGCCTACAAAAAAACTGATTATAACGGATTTTGGGGAGGCATCACTCTGCTACTCCAACACTTTGTCAACGCTTATAGACTTTCACATATTAAATTTCACAGCGTTATCGGTCGTCGGCGTATTACAATACAGCCTCCTCCCTCTGGCCTTGTGAAATTTAATATGTGAAAGTCTATAGGAACGGGCAAACGGGATAACCGAAGACATACGAACTCAGTCGCGATTCATGAAGGGTATCCACCGATTGATGGTGCTATTCAACCTTCCGTCCTTTTTTAGTGTTTCAATGAAACTATTAGCTGAATCCAGGAGTTCCGGATCGCTCTTTCTAATGCCCCAGGCCAGGTATTCTTCTGTTAAAAGGGATGGTAATGGCGTCAGATCCGATTCGTTTTCTGCAGCCAACATATAGACCATCGGAGCATCGTAAATAAACACGTTGATTCCGTAATTCTTCAGAGCGTCAACGGCTTCTTTTGGTGTTGGAAAAGGACAAATTTTCTTGGCGGTAGCCCCGAAGCTCTCCTTGACAAACGATTCGCCTGTTGTCCCCTCTACCATTCCGATTTTGATGATTGGTGCCCAAGCAAAGATGCCGTAGTATCCCGCCATAGGAACGCGGTCTTCATCACCTTTTCGAATCAAAGCCATTTGCCCGGTCCTGAAATACGGTGCGCTGAAGGCTATTCTATACTGTCTCATCTTTGTGATAGACATTCCGGACATGATGATATCCGTCCGGTTATCCAGAAGGGCTGGTATCTGATCCTCCCATTTTAGCTCGATAAAACGCAGGGATTTGCCAAGGATTTTTGCAAGCTCCCGGGCCAGGTCGGCCTCCAGGCCAACAATCTCCTCCCCCTGTTTGTAAATCAGGGGAGGGGCGTCTGTTGTAACTCCAACCCTTAAAATATTTTTGTCAGGTGGCACTAGCTCAGCGATCGGCACATTACTTTTGGATGCACAAGCAATGAAAAGGCATAAACTCAAAAAACATAAAATGATGAGCCATAACATGTTTTCGCGTTTTCTAAAGCTGGTCATTCCCCTTACCTCCTTGCCCAAAATCCGCCTTTTGCGGTTAATTGCATAGTGAAACGGTAGAACGTCTCGTAAACGAAATCAAGGAAAAACTGAACACTGAAGCTATGACACCATCTTTGCCGCTAATCTTCTGGTGGCATATTGACTTTTGTGCATGGGGGCACTAGCGTCTTTCAGCCCGGTTTTGACAAGGAGTTTTTGGTGACCAACATGTGGACTGGAATGAAGAAACTAATTCCCATGGACTCAATGCGTCTAATCCTTGCGTGTATTTTGTGCTTGCTCTTGGCTCACCAGGGTTCCTTGATGGCGCAAGAAGAAGATGCGCCTTTTTACACATTAGATCCGGTGGTGGTTACGGCCAGCCGAATACCCGAGTATCTCTCAAAAATCGGCCAATCCGTAACAATCATCAGTCGAGAAAAAATCGAGACATTGCCTGTGGACAGTGTTTCCGATCTTTTGGAAACCGTGAGCGGCGTGGACGTACGTCAGCGCGGTGCGCATGGCGTTCAGGCCGATGTCGCAATCCGCGGCAGTTCCTTTGAACAGACATTGATTCTGGTTGACGGTGTCAGTATGAATGATCCGCAGACCGGGCATCACAATATGGATCTGCCAGTCAATCTGGAGGACATCGAGCGAATTGAGGTCTTGAAAGGACCAGGGGCGAGAATTTACGGTCAGAATGCCATGGCCGGTGTCATCAATATTATCACACGCGAGGTTGAACACGGTGCTGCGGGTGGATATGCGAAATACGGTGACTACCATTATTACGATTGCGGTGCTCATGGAGCCCTTAAAATCGGGGATATCTCAAACCGGGTTTCGGTCTCTCGACGCTCCTCCACGGGATATATCAAAGACAAAGACACTGACTTTGACATCAACACATTGACTTATAAAGGTGTCATAAACACCGGAAACCACGAGTTTCAACTGGGCCTGGGATATGTTGACAAAGACTTTGGAGCCTATCGCTTTTATAGCGACACCTACCCGAATGAGCGAGAGCGAACAAAAACCTTGCTAGCCTACAGCAACTGGCATTTAAAGATGGCAGATTTGGAGGTCATGCCCAGGGTGTTCTGGCGGCGCCATAAGGATGATTTCAAAATAGAGATCCGAGGCGACTGGAACCGAAACGAGCACCGAACCGATGCCTACGGGGTGGAACTGGGTTCTCGGTTGAAATCTCAATTGGGAACTACCGCTCTTGGCGGCGAGATCGCATTTGAAGATGTGGTAAGCTCGAATTTGGGTGATCACGACCGTAATCGCACCGGGGTCTTTATTGAGCACAAGTTCTGTCCTGTTGAATGGTTAACCTTGGGTCTTGGTATTTCGGCAATGCACTATAGCGATTGGGGATGGGAGTACTGGCCAGGCGCTGAACTAAATGTTGAGTTGACAGATGGCGTTAATTGGTTTGCTTCTTCGGGAAGATCTTTCCGTATTCCCACTTATACCGAGCTGTATTATGACACACCGGCAAACCAGGGCAATCCCGACCTAAAACCCGAAGATGCCTGGACTTACGAAACCGGAGTTCGCTGGCGTAAAAAGGGCCTTGGCGCTAATTGCAGCCTGTTTTTGCACAATGCAAAGGACGTCATTGATTGGACTCGTGCTTCCGACTATGATCCTCAGAACCCACCTCCATGGAAGGCGCAAAACATTGCAGAAAGTACTACTAAGGGGTTTGAACTAGGGCTTGATTTCTATCCCGAAGCTCTTTTTGGCAATACACTCATTTCGGCTGCAAATATTTCCTACACTTACCTGGACTCGGACTGGGATACAGGCGGGCTCGAATCGAAATATGTCTTAGATCACCTCCGCCACCAGATCCTCGGTTCTATTGAGTTGGATTGGTTTGACAGTTTAACCCAGGCAGTTATTGCTCGGTATGAAAAACGAATGGTTGGCGATTCGCACTTTGTTCTTGATACGCGTCTGGCGTACGAATGGCAAAACTACGAGTTGTTCCTGGAAGTGACCAACCTTTTTGATGAAGAATATGTGGAATCCGGTTTTGCACCTATGCCCGGCCGCTGGATTATAGGGGGCGTAAAGTTTAGCCTCTCACTTTGAAATGCCGTAACCGTTCACGGGTTCAAAAGTTCAGGGTTCAGGGTTCACCGAAACTCTGAACCACTGATTCGTGGGATCTGAGAGTTTGTTGAGTTTTCTTCTGTATACAAAATGGTCTTGCCCCGAAGTCCGGAGTGGGTTTTACATAGCGTTGAACCAACAAAACATTAACGTAACCCTTAACGGTGAACTCTGAACCTGTGAACGCCTACGAAATGTCTTTTCGTTTCTTGGCTGCCTCAATAAGCTCAACCAGGGTCGTCACCTTATGCTTGGCTGCCTGATTGGAAAAACGATCCCATTGTGTCTGTGTAAGTTTTCCCTTAAGATATTCCACAACAGGAAAATGCGGCTGCCAGCAGAGAATAATACGCGGGCAGGGGAGATCGCCCCCCTCTTTTTCACAATATGAAAAGGTGACCTCCCCTCCAAGCCTTGGACATCTGATTTCCAGGTGGTCGTACATTATGGCTTCGGTAGACCATCTATGGCCTTGAGGGCCCTGGCAATCTCTTCTTCGGGCATGTCGTACTGCACAAGCTTGCCTGAAAGATAGGCATCATAGGCTGCGAGGTCTACCAGCCCATGGCCGCTCCAATTGAACAGGATTACCTTTTCTTTCCCCTCTTCTTTGGCACGCTCGGCCTCTTGGACAACCGCTGCGATGGCATGGTTGGTCTCCGGGGCTGAGATGAAACCCTCGCTTCGTGCCCATTTGATACCGGCCTCAAAGGTCTGGATCTGATTGTACGCCCTGGCTTCCAAAAGGTGTTCCTTAACCAGGTGGCTGATAATGGGCGCCATGCCGTGGTACCGGAGACCCCCTGCATGGATGGGTGCGGGCACAAAATCGTGGCCAAGGGTGTGCATGGCCAACAACGGCGTGGTCTGGGCCATATCTCCAAAATCATAGGCAAAGGGGCCACGGGTTATGGTCGGGCAAGATGTGGGCTCGGCGCAAACAATGGAAAGCTCCTTGCCATGGATCTTGTCGCGCACAAAGGGAAGACAGAGCCCACCGAAGTTGCTCCCCCCGCCTGTGCAGCCAATGACCACATCGGGATACACGCCGATCATTTTAAGCTGTTTTTCGGCCTCCAATCCATTGATTGTCTGATGCAAAAGCACATGATTCAAGACGCTTCCGAGAGCATAACGGGAGTCTTCGTTTCCGACCGCGTCTTCAATCGCCTCACTGATGGCGAGACCAAGGCTGCCGGGTGAATCAGGATTTTCAGCCAGCACCCTTCTACCTGCCTCGGTTTTATCGCTCGGGCTGGGGATGCAATTAGCGCCCCATACGTTCATCATCAGCCCCCTGAAAGGCTTCTGGTCGTAGCTCACCCTGACCATGAAGACCCTGCATTCAAGGCCAAACATCTTACACGCCATGCTAAGAGCGCTGCCCCACTGGCCCGCACCGGTTTCTGTGGAGATCCGTTTTATGCCAAAGACCTTGTTGTAGTAGGCCTGGGCAACGGCTGTATTGGGCTTGTGGGATCCTGGCGGGCTCACCCCTTCGTTCTTGTAATAAATCTGAACAGGGGCGTCGAGTAACTTCTCAAAGTTCCGCGCCCGATACAGCGGCGTGGGACGCCACAGCATGTATTTCTCCAGGACCTCCTCCGGAATGTCGATCCATCGCTCTGTGCTAACCTCTTGTTCAATCAGGTTCATGGGGAAAACCGGCGCCAGATCGTCAGGGCCGACCGGTAGTCCTGTACCAGGATGGAGCGGTGGGCTCATGGGTGTGGGCATATCAGGCTGGATATTGTACCATTGCTTCGGGATCTCGCTCTCGTCCAAAAATACCTTTACTTGTTTCATAACATCTCCTCCTTTGATCTATAGATTTTCAGATAATTGATTTCATCCCGCTTTCAGCGGGACCAGAGGGAGAAATCCGAGTAAGGCGTACATATGGTACGTCGTCGAGGATTTCGACCGATAACGCAGTGAAATCAATTATCTGAAAATCTATATTTCAAGAAAAAAGCCATGGAAAAAACCCATGGCATTTATCTTATCATAACGAGCCACGGAAAGATTCTTCTTGCCCGCGGCTCGCCTTCAATCTTTTGAAATGGGCCGCCTGCGTGCAGGCTCAACCTTTTTCCTGCCACCAGCAACGGCAGGCATTGTGTCCTGCTCAGTGAATCACAAGTGCAACCAATAATTAGATAATTCAAGATTTTACATAACAAAGACGCAAGCACGTGTCAAGGGCAAAATCGTGCGTTTCCTTGAACCAGCCTGTATTGTGCGCCGCTAAGGCCCTATGGTATCTTGCAATTCCCCTTTAAGAATGCCATGACTTGAATAAGAAATGGTGTAACTGTTCACGGGTTCAGAGTTAACCGAAAGTCTGAACGGTAAACGCTGAACCTGTGAACGCTTACAAGTGAGGAATGATTATGCCGGGATACAAAGGACATCTAATAGGGGGAACAGTCTTTGGAGGCTTGTGTTTGGTAGCGCTGATTTGGTTTGGGATCTATAAGCCCGAGCCGCAAATTTCCCTTGTATTGCTATGTATTGTCCTTATGGGGGCGCTTTTCCCGGATACAGATACAGACTCCAAAGGTCAGAACCTGTTTTACGGTTGCCTGGTGATTTTGGATTTGACACTCATGATCAAAGGCGAATATAAGTGGGCCGCCATTTTAGGTTTTTGCGCCTTGCTTCCGGCCCTTGGTCATCACAGGGGTTGGACACATACGTGGTGGGCCATGCTTCTTGTCCCATCTCCAATTATTGTCTTGCCTATGATATTTTATCACCTTCCCGTTCAGAAGCTGTTACCTTTTTATTTTGCTGCCGTCATCGGCTACCTCTCACATCTTGTTTTGGATCGAAAATTTTGACATGGCTTTTTCCGTGCGATTGATTTGGTGGAAAATTTTCGAGAATATGGGCCGCTCTTCGCGCTTTTGCAGCAGGCTCATCCTTTTTCAAATCTGTTTTACAAAACAATGGTGTTTTGATAGAAAACCACATTCACCAGGAGGGGCGTATTTAAGAGTTGGGGGGAGACAACAACTTTTCTGCATCCTTCTGGAATTTGGCAGGCAATGGAAGAAAGAAAGTGAGCTAAAGTGCCTAAAGTGTCTAAAGTGCCCTAAAGTTAAGGACTTGAAGAAAAAATTTTCTTATTGAAAGAAAGTGAGTCCCGCCTTTAGCGGGATTAAGCAGTGCGCCTCCGGCTTAACATATTTTATATTGGCAGAACACCTTAACTTTAGGCCAACGAAAAAAAGGTGACCCTGAACGGTGAACTCTGAACCTGTGAACGCCTACATAGGCGGCAACTCAAAGCTTAGCAGATTCAAGGCTTGGCCATGCCTTCTTATCGTTGGTCTTTTTCTCCTTTCGGCCTGTGCCGTGGCCCCTGTTTCTAAGGAAGAAGGGGTGGTGACATCGCCTGAGACCGGCCGGGCCATGGAGCGCTTCGAAAAGGCTGAAAAACTATTTCAAGGCCATCATTACTCAGAGGCACTCGCCATCTACCAAGACTATCTCAGGCGGTTTCCAAATGGACCACTGGCTGACACCGCCTTGATGAAGACAGGCTTGATTCACATGGCGGTGGAAGACTATCCGCAGGCCCGAAAAGCGTTTGAACACCTGGTTTCTTCATATCCGCAGAGCCCATTTGCGGAAGAAGCTGGATTCAATGTCATACTCGCATATTACGAAGAGGGAGACTACAGCTCAACTGTTCAGCACGCAAGGTCTTTGTTGGGGCTTGCAAAGAGCACTCGCCAACGATCCCGCATCTACTGTCTTTTGGGAAACACGTATAGTGCCAACAACCAGTTTGAAGATGCGATTACAAGTTACATGGAGGCCTATTACCTTGCGTCGCGGAAACGGCACACAGAGATCCTAAGCAACGTAAAGGAGGTTATTTCCCACCTGAAAGAACCGGAATTGATCTTTCTTCTCGATGTGTACGCAGACAGCCCCCCGGGCGGCTATCTACGCCTTGAACTGGCAAAGAAATATGCGTCAGAAGATCGCATTGATTCTGCCACGAATTTGCTTTCGGATTTTATGCGGCAATTTCCGAATCACGACGAGCTTGAAACTGCCATGGCCATGATGGAGGAATTAGAATCAAGATCGCTCGTCCATCGTTTCTTGATCGGTTGTATCCTTCCTCTGACCGGGTCGTACGCGACCTTTGGAAATCGCGCCCTCACGGGCATTGAGCTTGCACTCAATCGGTTCAACGCCCAAGACTATGTCAACCCGATTCAATTGCTCATCAGGGATTCAAAAGGAGATCCGCATGAAGCGGCGAAGATTGTTGAGACCCTGGCCCTTACGGACGGGGTAACAGGGATCATCGGGCCGATGATTACATCAGAATCAGCCGCTATCAAGGCCCAAGCCCTTAAGGTCCCCATCCTGACCTTGACTCAGAAACCCGGCATCACCGAAACCGGCGATTATGTATTTCGAGACTTTCTGACGCTCTCCTCACAGGTCAAGGCCATTATTAACTATGCGGTCGAGGACTTTGGACTTCGGAAATTTGCCATCTTGTACCCTGATGAACGATATGGCATCACCTTTATGAACCGATTCTGGGATGAACTAATACGCCATGATGCTGAGGTCGTGGGCATTGAATCGTATTCACCAGAGCAGACCGATTTTGGCGATGCCGTCAAGAAACTGGTGGGACTCTATTACCCCAGGCCTGAAGAACCGGAAGAAGAGATGCTGGATGAACAACAAATCTGGACCTTGTTATTAGCGCCGGAAGAAAATGAAACAGAGTGGCCAGACATGGTACAACCGTATGAGTTATTCGATGATAAAGCAACTGAGCAGGATGAATTACCAGAAGAGGAGGAAGGACCTCAACCGATTGTTGATTTTGAAGCGATCTTCGTCCCGGACAGTTTCGACAAAGTGGGGCTTATCGCGCCCCAGTTCTTGTATCATGATGTGGCAGATGTCCTCATGTTAGGGACTAATCTGTGGCATTCGGACAAACTCATTGAAATGGCTCGAGGCTATGTGCAGGGGGCGGTTGTGCCAGACGGTTTTTTTGTCAATAGTCCGTCATCTGAGGTTCGGGATTTTGTGAGGAGCTACAAGAAAGTTTTCGGAATGTCTCCGGGATACCTGGAGGCCCAGGCATTTGATGCCGCCTGGATCCTCTTTCAGGCGCTCAACCAACCTCAAGTCTGGTCGCGGCGGACCTTGAAGCTGGCCATCCTGGATGTAAAAGATTTTCGGGGAGTTACGGGCCTAACCTCATTTGATGAGACCGGTGACGCAAAAAAAAGCCTCTATCTCCTTAAGGTGAAAGGGGGCCGATTTGTGCAGATAAGGCCGTGAACAACAACGGAGTATTGGAAAAAAGAAAGTGAGCTAAAGTGCCTAAAGTGTCTAAAGTGCCCTAAAGTTAAGGAGTTGAAGAAACTGTTTTATTGCTCGTTTTATCTTTTTTCATTCAACTTTAGGCACTTTAGTACACTTTAGACACTTTAGGCACTGGTGGATGCGGAGCATACACCCTTCTATCTGAGGCATGATGCCACTTACTGAATTTTGCCGGATCAAGTGGGAGAGGGCCAGGGACCTCAAACAAAAGGGCAAGTACGGGCAGGCCGAAAAAGAACTCACGGAAGCACTGGAAGAGGCACCTGCCCACTTGCTGCTCAAGTCTAGCCTGGCCGACCTGTATGTGCGGCAGCTAAGATTGGTTGAGGCCAGGATACTGACAGAAGAGGCCCTGGCCTCTGATCCCGGCTATCCCCAGGCCCTTGTCGTCCTTGGAGAAATTTTTTCAAAGGAGAAAAATTTCGATGAAGCCCTGAACTGCTTTCGTCACGCCTTCCGCAAAGACGAGAAGCCGTATGTGGCCCTGCGGATAGCACGAACCCTGCGAAACATGGAACGATACCAGGAGGCCTTAGACGAGCTTGATAGCGTTCTTGTAGCCCATAGGGAAAATCCCCTTTTCCTGAAGGAAAAAGCACTTACCCTCAACCGCATGGAGCGATACGGTGAGGCCCTTGAGATCTACGAAAAGCTCAGGGTCCTGGACCCTGGGGATAGCTTCGTGCTTAAAGAGATCTTCAGGCTTAAAGGTCGCAGTCGCCCGGACGAGGGGGTGGTAAAGGAGCTTTCTGCTGTGGTAAACATCCCTTCCAAGCGGGATGATCCCCATCTTCACGGCCTTCTTGGGCAAAAGCTTAAAGCAACAGGCCAGGTACGCGAAGCTGCAGCCGAATACAGGACCGCTGCACAGCTTGCGCCAGATGACCTTTACTTCTTGAAGCAGGAAGGGTATTGTCACTACCGCTTGAAGAACTATTCCCAGGCACTCGAATGTCTTGGGGATGCCTTTCTGAAAGACCCGAGCGACTTCATACTGAAAGGCACTCTGGAAAAGATCTATACTACCTTGGGACGGCTCGACGACTTTCTTTCTCTCTTACAACATGCTTTAGAGCTTCATCCTCATAATGTAAAACTGATGGGTAAAATCAAAAAACTCAAAAAACAGTTTGAAGGAAAAAATGATAGCTGAAAGCTCAAAGCTCAATATCGAAGCAGGATATTTTGCAACAGCCTCAATCACAAGATGACCCTATAGCCCATGCACTCTCCTTCATGGAACGCGTTTTTGGATTCCGGCAGTTTCGACCCGGTCAGGAAGAGATTTTGGAATCCGTGCTTTCCGGGGAAGACTCCCTGGTGATCATGCCCACCGGCGGCGGCAAGTCCCTGTGCTACCAGGTCCCGGCCTTCCTCAGAACTGGCGTCACCCTTGTGATCTCCCCCCTCATTGCCCTCATGAAAGATCAGGTTGACACCCTTGGTGTGCTGGATCTTCCGGTCATAGCCATTCACAGCCTGATGGGGCTAAGGGAGCAGGAAAATGCCCTCGAACAGATTGCAAATGGTAAGATCAAGCTGGTCTATGCGTCTCCGGAAAGACTGCGAAATCGCTTCTTCATTGATGCGGTAAAGCAAAGCACGGTTTCAATGGTGGCAGTTGATGAGGCACACTGTATCAGCCAGTGGGGCCACGATTTCAGGCCCGATTATTTGAGGATCAGACAGACCCTGGACCGCCTGGGCCGGCCACAGACCATAGCGCTCACAGCCACAGCTACAGACAAGGTCCGCTCTGATATCATGAAGCAGTTGGCATTGCGGTCCCCAAAGCAGTTTATCACCGGTTTTGACCGCCGCAACCTTTTTTGGGAGGTTCTTCAAACCGAAAACGAGAAAGAGAAGCTTGCCGTCATCAGGCAACGACTCAGCAGCCTTTCCGGGGCTGCCATTGTCTATGCCGGCACAAGAAAAAAGGTGGAACTTGTCGTCACAAAGCTCCAAAAGGAACAAATAAGCGCAAGGGGATACCATGCCGGCCTGGACGAGGCTGAGAGAACCAGGGCCCAGGAGGCCTTCATGGAGGGCCGCTCCGACTTGGTTGTGGCCACCAATGCCTTTGGGATGGGGATTGACCGTTCAGACATCCGTATGGTCATCCACCACACGTTTCCGGGAACCATTGAAGCCTATTACCAGGAAGGCGGCAGGGCCGGTCGGGATGGAGACCCCGCAACATGCCTGCTCCTTTACAGCCCTGCTGACAGAAGGCTGCACGAGTTTTTTATCGAAGCACGCTATCCGCCCCGAGAGGTCGTATTTGCCGTGTATGATCGGATCA
The DNA here is from genome assembly GCA_030592345.1 of Deltaproteobacteria bacterium. Classification (GTDB taxonomy): domain Bacteria; phylum Desulfobacterota; class Desulfobacteria; order Desulfobacterales. The sequence goes on along the minus strand of JAUVJO010000006.1, from coordinate 6,416 downwards.
GGCATCGCCCTGAAGACGTGCTCTGGCTCACCTATCGTGAAATTGCAGAGATGGGCGAAAACAAGCTGTCAGAGATGGCCGTGGCCTCGTGCGTCAAGATCTTAGAAGATGCTGGTGCCGTTCAAAGGCTGAGGCGCTACGATAAGCTGGCAGAGATCTATCTTCATGTGAGGCCGCAACAACTCCTTGCCAGGCTTTCATCCAGGGCCAAGGCCAAGAGAAACTTGATTGGCGCCCTGATCCAGCTTTTTGGAGAGGAGGAACTCATGGAAGGAGTCGAGTTTCTTCCCCATGACCTGGCCGCAAGGGCAGGTATATCTCCCGACCTTTTTAGGAGAACGCTTTCCGAGATGGGTGACAGGGATGAGGCCACCTATATCCCGCCCTTTCGCGGCAGGGGGCTCCGCGTCTTGAAACGCGCGAATCCGGCTGAACTCGAGATCGATTTTCAGGCCCTTCAGGTCCGAAAGGCATACGACCTGGAAAAGCTGGATCAGGTCATGGCATATGCAGGGAGCCAGGAGTGCCGCAGGCTGTTTTTGCTCCGCTATTTCGGGGAAGGCCTCAAGGGTGGGTCATGTAACGCCTGCGATGTCTGCAAAAAGCCCGTCCACGAGCCCGAGCCAGGAACACCTGCCTCTGACCCTGTAATGGCGGTCAAGGTTTTGAGCGGCGTTGCCCGGCTGAAAGGGCGTTTTGGCCAGGCCGTGGCCGCCAAGGTTCTCACCGGCTCCAAAGACCGCATGGTCTTTCAGTTCGGGCTCCACGAACTTTCGACCTACGGGCTCCTTTCCGGATACACGCAGGCTCAGGTACAGCAATGGATCAAGGAACTTATCTCTCACGGATGTATTACTTCCCGGAGGATCTCCATGGGAGCAAAGATCTATCCAGTGCTGGAACTCACCGGCAGGGGTCACGGGGTCATGACGAGAAAGGAGGCGATACTCCTTTCTCGTCCCGTCACGGAGGAAAAACGAATCTCTGCTGAAATGCCACTGGTGCAGGAATCAGAAAAGGAAATTTTCAACCGGCTCAAAGAGCTACGTTCCAGCCTGGCCCGAAAGGAGGGCTTGCCTGCCTACTGCATCTTCCAGGACCGCACCTTAAAAGAAATGACCAGGCTGCTGCCGAGTACGCCGGAAGACCTCCTGGGTATTGTCGGAGTAGGCCAGGTCACGTTAAAAAAGTACGGCAAGCAGTTTCTGGAGTTGATGGAGGAGACGAGAGTGGAGAGTAAAAAAAGTGACTAAAGTGCCTAAAGTGAGCTAAAGTGCCTAAAGTTGATGGATCCGTAAAAGGTGTCAACAACTGGTCATTTCGAGCGAAGCGAGAAGTCTTTTACATGTAACTTAACACATTCACTTGATCCCTCTTTTTACTAAACGATAAAAGTGGGACATTATGACTACCAATGCAGGGATTCAGGAATTACATAGAATGCCTCAATTCCTAAATCGCTTGATTCTTAAATTCTTTCAACTTTAGTTCACTTTAGGCACTTTCTACTAATGACCAATGATAAATGATAAATGATAAATGATAAATGACCAACCCCCCCTCCTAATCCGTGACCTCATAGAGGTTCCGGAAATCAGGACTGTTATCCAGTTGCAGGACCTGCACGACCCGGGCCTGCGGCGGATGATCGCAGAGACGTTTGTGATCACCGATGAGGTCCTGGATAACCTCAAATCCGTGTTTTCCAGCCTGTGCAGCGGTGAGGGCCGCGGGATTTTCCTGAAAGGGCATTTTGGCTCGGGGAAATCCCACTTTCTGAGCATGTTGAGCCTCATCCTCAGGCATCCTGAGTCATGGGACCAGGTGCTCGCACAGGAGCCCGGCCTTAACGACTTTGCCACAAGGCTTCGTGCGTCGCGTTTCATGGTGGTGGAGATCTCCCTGGTCCGGCACCGGGGCTCTGAGTTCCTGGAAGATGTATTCCTGCACGCTATGTTTAAAGAGCTTGGCAAGGTTCTTGACAGGCCCTTTGAGGGGGCAGAAACGCGTCATGATACCTTTGTTGAGCTCAAGGCCGCCGTGCACGATCTCGGCTTTTCCGGTATGGTTATTCTCGTGGATGAGCTATCCGAGTTCTTAAGATCCAAGGCTGATGCTCGGTCCTACAACGAAGACATCCGGTTTCTGCAGTACCTGGGAGAAGAGGCAACGTCGTTTCCCCTGTGGATTGTGGCCTCCTTGCAGGAGTGGATCGAGGAGACCGGCGAGATCCATCAAGACACCTTCAACAAAATCAAAGACCGGTATCGCATCCGCCTCAACCTGGGGCGTGCCCATATCGAGGAGCTTGTGTCTCAGCGCCTCATCCGTCACAGGGAAGGCGCCGAGGCCAAGATCAATGAGATCTTTGAAAGCGTCAAGGCGTACTTTCCCACATTCCCGGTAGATCTTTCGCGTTTCACACGGCTCTATCCCGTGCACCCGGCAACCTCCACGCTTCTCGACAGACTAAAGCCACTTTTTTCCGAGCACCGCGGGGTGGTCGATTTTATCCACTTCAGGCTCAAGGGCGACCCCGAGCGGCATATACCGTCAATGCTGGACTGTCCAGCCCACGAACTCCTCACGCCTGAGGTCATCTTTGACCATTTCCTGGACCGCATCCGGGAGCGGTCAGAAAGCCAGGTCTTTGTAGAAAAGGTATTTGCAACCTGCCGGGACGAGATACCCGAGATGTTTAAGGACCCGGACCAGCAGCAGATGGCCTTTGTTGCCGTAAAGCTCCTTATCCTGTTTGCCATCTCACCGGTGAAGTTTCCGTACACGGTCCGGCACATTGCAGAGATGGTCCTCTTTCGCGTGACCCCCATGGAGACTCAGATAAACTACGAGTTTTTCCAAAATATCCTCGATCAGTTGGAAAAAGAGGGCTCGTATGTAAAGGTGGAAAAGGCGGATGACCCTTTGAACAGCCATTATTTTGTCGATCTCAAGGCAGATATCGCGGCGATCGTCAGAAAGCGCATCCGCCATACGGCCTCCGGGCTATTTGCCGAAGACCGCAGGCTATTTACAAAGCTTGCGGCAATGGTCGATTCTGTCCATCTACCCCTGGGAGGCTGGGTGGAAGAGGGGAGGCAGAAGGTCTCGGTCGGGTGGCAGCACACGGTAAGGCCCGGGGTTCTTTTTCTCCGGCAGTTAGATGAAGTCTCGATGAGCGAGATGGAAGGCCTTGCCAGGCAGTGGGCAAGAAGCGAAGAAGACTTCTATCTCCTGGTCGGCACCACCCATGCGTGCGACAGCCAGTATTGCCATGTGCGTGAAAGCCTTCTTCCAGCGGTCCGGGAGCGTTATTCCGGGATGTTTCTCTTCTGGATTCCCGCTCCTCCCAAGGGCGACCCTGCCTGGCTTCGTGAGATGCTGGCAGCAGTACTTATGCTGGAGCAGATGGAAAAGGATCATGCTGAGGCGAACCAGCCGGGCCGGGATTTTCTCCAGGGCCTTCTAAAAAAAGAAAAGGGCAAGCTTACCGAACTCTTTAGGGAGTGCTACTTTAATGGCACTATCTTTTCGGACGAGAGGCAAACAGATATTTCCAAGTACGGCTACCTTAGCCAGGAGGCGTTCCTTTCCGAGTTTGTCCCGCCATTGCTTGAGCGCCTCTTTTGTAAGCACAATCGCATACAGCCGTTTATGGATGCCCTGGCACCCAGTATCCTGAAAGACATGCTCAAGGACTTCTTTTCAACCGGCATGCTTCAGGTGGACGACCGTTCCAAGTTTGGCACCCGAAACGTGCTGGAAGGCATCTTAAAGCCCATGGGGCTTGTGAAGAAAAAGGCAAACCAGTACGTGCTCCAGGTGGACCCAAGGCGAAACGAACTGGCTCAAGCCTTTTTTAAGGAGATGAGTGACAGGCAGACCGTGCCAGTAGACGAGCTTTACTGGGCCTTTAGAAAGGGGGATTACGGTCTGCTCATGCCACAGTTTGAGATCCTGGCCATGGCGCTTCTCTTTTCCGGCCATCTCGTCGCCTACCACGGGATGAAGAGAAAGGGACTCGATGAGATTGCCCGAAACGGCATCAAGGCAGTAACGGCCCTTGGAAAAGGAGAAATCTTAGCAGAAGAATTCCGTCAGGCCGTTGCCAGCCATCCCTTTATCCCGGAAAATCTCAGGAAGGTGCCCATCACCCTTTCCTCCCAGGAGGAATTGTGGCTCGAGATAAAGGCATTAAAGCCCCGGGCAGTGGAAGATCTTGAAGCCTTGCTCTCCAGGATTAAATGGGCATCTTCATTCCAGGCGCTTAAGAACTTTTCCTGGGAGCGCATCCAGAGGGACATCCATGATATGATCGCCCAGTGGGACGAGGTCAAGGTGAGTTTTTCCTCCAGGGAAGGCCTTGAACGTTTTCTTGGCGCACGGCAAAAAGAACCGTTCCTGGAAAAAAAGCTTGCGACAGCAAAAGACGCCCAGGGCTTTCTGGGACAGGCCGAGCGGGCACTCTTTGTATATCAGTACCTCAGCGACCCAAGGCTGCACATCCCTGAAGATGCTGCTTACTCATCGCTTGCCCGGGCGCAACAGGAGCTACTGCAATTCTACCAGGATAAGACCGCCTCTCTTTCCACTGACGCGCTCAACAGTGTTTTGGAGAAGTTTCAAAGATTTCAGGAAGACTACACAAGGGCCTACCTGGATGCCCACCATCGGGCCCGGAGCGGCCAGCAGTTTGAGCCGTATGAAAAGCTTACCCGATCCAAGCGTTATGACCTTCTCAGGCGTCTTGATCGCCTGGACATGGTCTCTGTGGAGCATGACCGCAGGTCTATCGATCAGGGTCTGTCAACAGTGTTACTCTACAGGTGTGTTCAATCGCCCCAGGATCACCTTCAGGGCCAGCCAGCGTGTTCGTGCGGGTTCCGGCTTGGTGAAAAACCCGCCTTCAAGCCCCTTCGGGACCTGATAAAAGACATTGACCTTGGAACCACGGAAACCATGGAGGTCCTGCAATCCAACACCATCCAGGAAAAGATCGTCCCGTACCTTCAGGGGCTGGACCAGGTTGGAAAGAAAGGCGAAGCAAACGCGATCCGTAAACTGCTGGAGATCAGCGTTTCCGAGGGAGAGGCATTTTTTGATCAGGTGGACCAGGCCCTTACTCCTTCCGCGATTCAGGGGATCAATGAAGCATTCCGCGGAAAAGTTGTGATTGTGCACCGCGACCTTGACCGGTTGTACCAAAGCCTTATCCATCGCAAATACTCGCTTGCCCAGACCCGGGACATCGTGGCCGACTGGCTCAAGGAAAAAGAAATCGCAGAAGACACCTTCTTGCATTTCACGGGGCGCGGAGAAAGTGAACCCAAGGACCAGGCCGAAGAGGAATTCAGGGCCTTTTTAGAAGAAGAGCGCCCTCATCTTATGCCTCTTTTCAGTGAAGTGGGGCACGTGCCTCTGGTCAGGGCCATGCTGGCATCTCTGTGGGCAGAGCAATACAAGATCACGCCGGAAAAAATCCTGGAAATCTTTCCTTTTCTTCAAAGGGGGGCCCAGACGCATGCCGAGCAATGGATCAGCGATCTTTCAGAATTGGGCCGAGATTTGCGATCCCAAAGGGGCGAGCTTTTTGAGGCCCTTGTGCGCTCTGCCGAAGATGACGCCTCATTCATCCAGACCCTCTGGCCCTTACTTTCTTCATCTCCTCCTGACGAGATTTTTACTACAGAATCTGTCTTTGCCCCAATCCTTCGCGAGGCATTTGAACGCCTTCTGGGGATGGCTCAGCCGGAAAGCGCATTTGCCGAGTCTTTAGAAATCACCGATGCCAGGCTTGATCCAGGCGCGGCGTTTTTAGAGCGCAAGGGGGAGATGGTCAAGGTGCTTAGTAATTATCACCTCTTCAGCAAAAAACGCGCTCTATTAAAAACACCCAAGGCCTCAGATCCTGCGGCGTTTGGCAAATGGGAATCGGTTTTCCTCCAGGCGATGAGCCCCATGCCATACCTGTGCGAAGGTTTGTTTGCCCAACTTGAACGCATCGGCACCACCGTGCCTCCTTTTCTCAAGAAGCAAACCAAAGATGCCCTGGCAGAACTCGATGATCTGGAAAAAGATTTTTCCGCCTTCTACCAGAGCGCACTTCCTGTCTGGGAAAAGGAAGATGGCAAGCGGCCCATGATGATCGAGGATATCCCCTTTCTCCTTTCCAAGAAAAGAGGCGTGCCGGATCATGCCCGGCACCAGTATCTCTTCATGGACGGCATGCGCTGGGACCTGTGGGAAGTAATCAAGCTCGAATTTTTCGGCAAGATGGCCGATCGTTTCCGTATAGTTCGTGAAGGGACCCTCTGGACCCACCAGCCTACGGACACCCCCACACACCTTGCCTTTCTGGAGCAAGCATTTCAGGCTGCCTATCCGGATCATGAGATGGATGAGTTATTGTGGAAAGT
>JAUVJO010000166.1 GCA_030592345.1 Deltaproteobacteria bacterium | reverse complement strand
AGATGAAAGAGGCGGATGTCATTTTGGTGGGAGGGCATAGTGTAGAGGATAACGAATTGAAATACGGTCTGTCCGTCACCGGGTTCATCCATCCAAATTGCGTCCTTACAAAAAAGACCATGGAGCCAGGGGATCAATTGATCCTGACCAAACCTCTGGGTACCGGGATTATTAATACCGCTATCAAAGGTGGAATTGCCTCCAGGGAGACTATTGAAAGTATCACGCATCTCATGGCTACCCTTAACCGGGATGCGGCTGAGGTTATGGGAGACTACCCTGTCCACGCATGCACCGATATCACCGGTTTTGGTCTCTTGGGTCACCTGTGCGAGATGGTAGTAGATACCGATGTAGGGATCAAGTTGCAAGCCAGCCATGTCCCATACTTCCCCGAGGCCATGGAGTATGCTCAGATGGGGCTCGTGCCAGCCGGAACTTACAAGAACAGGGAGTTTCGCGAGGCATTCGTGGATTTCGCCCCTTCTGTGGACCGGTTCGTCCAGGACATCCTTTTTGATGCCCAAACCTCTGGAGGGCTGCTGATTTCTGTGGCAAGAGAAGGAGCCAATGAATTGCTGAGTGAATTAAAAAAAAGGGCCATAGCCAGCGCAGCCATTATAGGTGAGGTAGTGTCTGAACCAAAAGAAATGATTTTGGTGGGATAATATTAGTGGTAACCTTGATCATGTCAGGATACCGCTCTCCCAGAGACGCCGCTCTGTCTTTGGCCCGTTATCTCGTTCAAACTACATCCAGAAAGTCTCAACCTCATACTTATTTATATTACTATCTCTCGTAACGATCAGCAAATTATTTTGAATAGTTTGTACAATCAATAGCCTATCAAAGGGATCTTTATGATAATCAGGAAGCAGTGTGGAATCAATCATCTCAGAAGAAGAAGGCTCAATCAATCGTATGTTCGTATTGGTTAATATTTCATTTTTCCATGCATGCACGTCTGACATTGATATCCTGCTCTTTTTTACTAACAAGGCAATTTCCCAAAACGAGATGGAAGAAACATAAAGACGACCTTGTTGGACCTGGTTATCGAAAAAGCTTATAAACTCATCTGAAACCGACTCTTTATTATTCCAAAAGACCAGAGCATGGGTATCAAATAGATATGCCTTTTTTTTCACACATAGTCCTCCCAGATATCTTCAACAGGTTTAATAAGTTCTTCGGGGGCAACCATAATTTTGGGTTTGATAGTCATTTTATCTCGCCAATTTACCTGGTGTGTGGGAACCAGGCGGGCAACTTCTTCATTATTTCTTTGAATTATTATGGTCTCTCCCTCTGATGCCATATTTAAATAATCAAATAGATTATTCCTTAATTTGGTTGCAGACACCTTGATCATCTCGAAATCCTTAATTCCTTGATTGGTACGTACATGCACATTATCATCTGTGCATGAGCATAAGACTTTCACAATCAATAGTCAATGAATAATTTCTGATAATAACGGATTTTCGGGACAAAGGTATATATCACCTGGGCCCAATCCGAAATCGGTATGACCCCATCTGTCGAGGTTGGCGTGTCATTATACAGTCAAATCGAGTCTTTGGGCTTTACTTTGGCGTTCCTTCCTGATAAAAAATCGCCCTAAATCACTAAGAAACAGGACACCTTACCACACAAGAAGGCTGCCACCTGCGCAAGACATGGTAACTCATGGTAACTCAATGAACTGTAACAGCCCGAAAAAAGTACCTGGCAATCCAGGAAACAGGCGGCCATGGCGCGAGAGGCTTCATGAGATTATTTTCGAGGCCGACACCACCGCGGGTGAGCTTTTTGATATCGTGCTGATAGTCAGTATTTTATTATCCGTTACGATCGTGCTGCTCGACAGTGTAGAGGCCGTCAGCAACCGTTATGGAGACTGGTTGCATCTGGGGGAGTGGGTTTTTACGATTCTTTTTACCATCGAGTACGTGCTTCGGCTGGTGAGCGTGGGGCGACCCTGGAAATATGCCACCAGTTTCTTCGGCATCGTGGATCTTCTTGCGATCTTGCCAACGTATGTGGATATTTTCTTGCCGGGCACCCGTTACCTGCTCGTCATACGAATCTTGCGCGTACTGCGCATTTTCAGAGTCTTAAAGCTCGTGCAGTTTCTGGGGGAAGGTAGGCATCTTCTGCTGGCACTGCGAGCCAGTTTCCGCAAAATCGTCCTTTTTGTCTTTTCAGTCTTGACCTTGGTGATTATCTTCGGGGCCATGATTTACCTGATTGAAGGCGAGGAAAACGGGTTTACCAGCATTCCCAAAAGCATTTACTGGGCCATCGTAACCATGACCACCGTGGGCTATGGAGACATCTCACCCCAAACCACATTGGGCCAGGTGCTGGCGTCCCTGATCATGATTCTCGGTTTTGGCATCATCGCGGTCCCCACCGGCATTGTCACCGCAGAGCTCTCACGGGATCGAGGGCTTCGGGTATCGCCCCGGGCCTGCCTCCAGTGCAGTGCCGAGGGCCATGATGCAGAGGCCGAGTACTGCAAGTACTGTGGAGCCAAACTATAGGTGCCTTTACCTGTGCTGCTTTTCATGATACGCTTATTACGTCCCTTAACTTGGGTTGAGCGGTTCAGCGTTCAAGGTTCCGGGTTGAAACGCCCTAGCTGGCTGTCAACAAAAGGAAAACACATTGATATAGACTTTCACATATTAAATTTCACAAGGCCAGAGGGAGGAGGCTGTATTGTAATACGCCGACGACCGATAACGCTGTGAAATTTAATATGTGAAAGTCTATAGGTGCAAATGTTATGTTTCACCCAATGGGTGAAAGAGGCGAATCTGAATCATGCCTCAAGCGCCATGAATAAAGTTGAGGATATCAGTAGACTATAACCTTTGAACCCTGAACCCTGAACCGCTCACTTTAGGTTTAACCATCCCAGTTACCTCCTGTTCCTTAAGGATCTTATGCACAGGGTTCTGACAACATGCTGTTTTTGTGCCTGCGGGTGCAACTTGTATCTTGAGGTAAAAAATGGAAAGGTTGTTGGGGTGATTCCCAGCAGACAACACCCCATCGCCCGTGGAAATCTGTGCCTCAAGGGGTGGAACGGCTTTGAGTTTGTGCATCACAAGGACCGCCTTAAATATCCGCTGATCCGAAAAAACGGCCGCCTTGTTGAAGCGACCTGGAATGAAGCTCTCGAGTTGGTTGCCCAAAGGCTATCTCAGATCAAGGAAAGACACGGAGGCCAATCTTTGGGGGTGCTGTCTTCAGGCAAGTGTAGCAATGAAGAAAACTATCTCCTCATGAAGTTTGCACGGGCCGTGCTCAAGACGAACAATGTGGATCACTGTGCCCGGCTCTGCCATTCTCCGACTGTTGTCGGACTAGGCAATGCCTTTGGTTCCGGGGCCATGACAAACTCCATATCCGAGCTTGCCAGGGCCAAGGTCATCTTGGTTACTGGCTCCAATACAACCGAACAGCACCCACAAATAGCCCGCTTCATCTTTGATGCCCTGGCAAGAGGTTCCAAGCTGATTGTCGTGGACCCGCGGCGCATCCGCTTGAGCAAGTTTGCGCATATCTATCTGCAGCCCCGCCTGGGCACAGACGTAATATGGCTCAACGGCATGATGAAAATCATCCTGGATGAAGGGCTCCTTGACGACGCCTTTATCAAGATGCGCACCGAGAACTTCAGAGCATTCAGCGAGCATTTGAGGAAATTCGACCTTGAACAGGTGGAGGCTGTGAGCGGCATCGCCGTAGAAGACCTGCGCAGGGCTGCTCGCATGTATGCCAGTGTTAAGCGGGCCATGATCATCTACTCCATGGGTATTACCCAACACATCTGTGGCACAGATAATGTTCAGTCTATTGCCAACATGGCCATGTTGACCGGCCATGTGGAACAGGAGTGTACGGGTGTGGGTCCCTTACGTGGCCAAAACAACGTGCAGGGGGCCTGTGACATGGGGGCCTTGCCAGGGACGTTACCAGGCTATCAAAGCATTGCAGACGAGGGTATCAGGAGAAAATTTGAAAAAACATGGAAGACCGACCTGCCCTTGGCCCCGGGCCTTACGGAGATCGGGATGTTTCACGGCACGGGCGACAAAAAGGTTCGGGGAATGTTTATTATGGGGGAGAATCCAGCCATGAGCCACCCTGATCTTAGGGCAACACGTCGCGCCTTAGCGGCGTTGGAATTCCTGGCAGTATCGGATATCTTCCTGACAGAAACCGCACAGTTTGCGGACGTGGTTCTTCCTGCGGCCTCGTTTGCTGAAAAGGATGGTACGTTCACCAGTACTGAGCGCCGTATTCAAAGAGTCCGAAAAGCGATTTCTCCTATTGGTAAGAGTAATCCTGACTGGCAAATCATATGCGAACTTTCTGCTCGGATGAATTACCCAATGCATTACGAATCCCCTGCCGAGATCATGGAGGAGATCGCTCTGCTGACCCCCATTTACGGCGGCATATACTACGACAGGCTGGAGCACGGATGGGGTCTGTTCTGGCCGTGCCCGAACCGGGACCACCCAGGCACTCCCTTCCTGCACAAAGGTTCCTTTGTGCGCGGAAAAGGGCGCTTTGATTGTATTTCGTATCGTCCTCCGGAAGAAACGCCGGATGATCAGTATCCCTTTTATCTGACCACAGGACGGATATACGCGCATTGGCATACTGGAAGCATGAGCAGGCGAGTGACCGCACTTTCAAGAGAACGGCCCGAAGCGTTCGTTGAGATCAATCCAAGGGATGCAAAGAGGTTAGGCGTGGCAAATAGAGATACGGTTCGAGTAACTTCAAGACGCGGAGAGATTACCCTAAAAGCACGGCTTACAGACGATGTTCCCGAGAAAACGGTCTTCATTTCTTTTCACTTTGCCGAAGCCCCTGCCAATATCCTCACCCATGACAGGTGCGATCCGGGAGTCGGCATCCCGGAGTTTAAGGTTTGCGCGGTACGGTTGGAAGGCGTAAAATAATGCCAGATGATGTCATTTTGAACAAGGAACACCTCAAGAGCTTTTTGCGCAAGATCGCAAAAGAGCGGGAACTTATCGCTCCGGTGAAAAACCGACACGGCGATACTCTCTTTGAGGTCGTCTCCTCAGTGGACGATGTCACTTTTGACCTGGAAACCAGGCCTGTTGTCTCTCCCAAAAGCTTTTTCTTGCCTCCCACAGAGACACTGTTTCACTACCAGCGCAAAGAAGGAAAATATCTTTTCAAGGAAGTCCTTCCAAAATTGTCCAGAGTCTTCTTTGGCCTGCGTTCGTGCGATTTGTGGGCCATTCTTTTCCTGGATGTGGTTTTTCAGGAAGACTTCAAGGACCTCTATTATTTGAACAGAAGACAAGACACCATATTGATCAACGTGGGATGTCGTGAACCCATGAAGAACTGCTTTTGCAAGAGCGCAAAGAGCGGCCCCTTTCTGACGCAAGGATATGATCTGCAGTTCACAGACCTGGGCGATCGGTTTTTTGTGGAAATTGGACGTCCCAGGGGCAGGGAGCTGGTTGAAAAATGGGACTATTTTTTCAGGCCTGCAACCAACAAAGACAGAGATGAACAATATGAAATTGTTTTGGAAGCAGAGAGCAAGTTTGAGCGAATCGTTGATTTTGATACCGCAATCTCGCGATTTATGAATAATGAGGTCGACGACGCACTGTGGGAAGAACTCGGGGACCGTTGCCAGGGTTGCGGGGGGTGCGCGTATGTATGCCCTACGTGCTACTGCTTTGATATGGTGGACCGGCCTATCTCGGATAGTGAAGGAGAAAGGGTTAGAATACACGATGCATGTACCCTGGCGGGGTTTACGCGGCTGGCCGGCGGTCACAATCCGCGCCACGAAAGAAGTCGGCGCGTGCGAAGGCGTTTTTATCATAAACTCCCCTTTGCCCAAGAAAGATATCACCGCCCCAGTTGCGTGGGATGCGGAAGGTGTGTAGAGATATGCTTCGGCAGGGTCGACATGATCCATTTTATCAGAATGGTTTGTGAGAGACCCGAAAAATCAAGTCAAGCCTCTTTGAGGCTGGGTGAAATTCTTCTCGATGCCGGCCTCCTAAGCGCTGAAGGACTAAAGATCGCCCTTGAAAAACAGGCTGGCACCGGCAAACCCCTTGGTACGCAACTCGTAGAAGACGGATTGATCACGACTGAGGAGATTGTCAGTGCCCTTGGTCTTCAACTTGGGATGCCAGGGACACCGGAAACAGGAGGTGTAATTGGAAGATAGGGCTCAGACATTGGTCCGGAAGATGGTCACTAATATTTATTACCCCCATCCTGCGTCCATTATTGACGTAAAGGAAGAAACCCCGGATATCAAGACCTTTACTCTCAGTTTCAAGGACGAAGAGATACATAATCGCTTTACTTTTCGACCAGGCCAATTTGTCTTACTCTCTGTCCTTCATTGTGGTGAGGCACCCATCTCCATATGTTCGCCCCCAACGTTTTCCAAGGGCCTGGAGTTAAGCATAAAAAAAATGGGTCGCTTGACCGGGGAGGTGCATCGGTACAGCAAAGGGGATGAGGCTGGTTTACGGGGACCGTACGGCAACGGCTTTCCTCTTGAGGAGCTTTGCGGCCATGACCTTTTGTTTGTTGGAGGCGGAATCGGCCTTGCACCGTTGCGTTCTTTGGTCGAATATGTCCTTTCTAACCGATCGGACTTCGGGGAGGTCACCGTCCTCTACGGCGCAAGGACCCCCGCAGATCTTGTCTTTAGGGACGATCTGGCTGCATGGGCTGGAAAAGAGGACCTCAACGTGATGATTACCGTGGACAGAGGAGATTCAGAATGGAAAGGAGAGATCGGCCCGGTGACGCACTTGTGGAAAAAGGCCACAATATACCCTTCAACGACAAAGGCGATCATATGCGGTCCCCCGGTAATGATCTCCTTTGTGGTTTCCGATCTGCTAAAGATGGGATTTAATGAAGACGATATTATCACCACCCTTGAAAGGCACATGAAATGTGGTGTTGGCAAATGCGGCCATTGCAGCATAGGAAGTAAGTTCACCTGTATTGACGGCCCTGTTTTTACGTATCGACAGTTAAAGGAATTGCAGTAATAGTTTAGGGATTTCTATCT
>JAUVJO010000213.1 GCA_030592345.1 Deltaproteobacteria bacterium | reverse complement strand
TCCTCAACGACCTCCGGCAGCGCCATCACCTTGCCGGAATTTCGTTCTGCGGTGAATTCCAGGGTAAAGAAGGCCGATGGTTTCAACGCCAGCCTTGCCTCAATGGTGTTCAGATCACCGTTATAGAAACTGCCAAATTCCCATTGGATTCCGCCGCTGATTCTGCGCTTCTCCGCCGAGCTCGCTCCCAGGATGTACCGAGTCCACTCATATGAGCTGGAGGGGACGTCCACATCAGTGGCAAGTTCAAAAGCCTCGTGCGGCCTGTCGCCCTGTGGCTGGACGCTGGCCTCAAACCGATCGCCGCTCTCCAGAAGCCAATCGAGCGGTTTTATCGTCAGCTCATAACTTTGCCACTCGCTATTATTTAGATTGTTAAACAGCGTAAAGGATAATTCGTGGAACATCTGGCGTACCAATGGCCAGGACGGTCGCGGATTGTAGTCCACGCCGAAGTCCCAAATGTGAACGTTATTTCGGGGCACAAAACCCAGCGAAGGATCAAAGCCATCGCCGATGTGTATGGAAGTCAAATTGATGTCCAACAAATCGTTGGGGTAATCGATTCTGAAACCGTAGGCGGATTTATCGCCCTGCAAATCCTCACGATCATTGAGCAATCCCCAAATGCCGACCAGAAAATTCTTGTCCTCCTGGAAGCTTGAAGTCCGGTAGGTAAAATCCACCCCGGCCGACCAGCTTCCGGAGCGACCCAGTTGATCGCCGAAAGTGGCAATCAGTCCCAGCGAAGATTCCTCCAGAACGTTTTGGCTGACCCGCACCGATCCCATCGTCGTCTGCGGCACATTGACCTTGGAATCCTCGTTCACTTCAAAACTATCCACTTTCCGGGTATTTACGACCAGCGCTCCCAGATTCGTATTGCTCACCCGGCCGTTTATTTTGGCAGCGACATTGATGGGGATTTCTTCCTGATCATCTTCAAGGAGGCCGATGCGGCGACTAAAGAACGGAACAAGATTGTCCTCGTCCAGCCCCAGACCAAATTCGAAAATATCCAACCCTTCCAGAAAGAAGGTTCGTTTTTCCGGGAAGAAGAGGGAAAAACGGGTCAAATTGATTTGCCGGACATCCACCTCGGTCTCCGCAAAATCGGTATTGACCGTCAACGCAGACAAAAGGTTCGGCCCCAGTCTTTGGGTCACATCCAGGCTGATGTCTCCATCATAATCGGTTTCTTCTCCGGACGCAGGTCTACCGGCTCTGCCTACGACCGAGGGGCGGATGCTCAACCCCGCACCGAAATCGAAGTCCGGCAGATCTGTCAGTAGACCGGCGCGGCTGGTTTGGTAGATCTCAAAGTCGCGCTTGGCGCCCGACCAGCGGCTGGTTTCTTGCAGACGCTGCACGCGGCGTTGTACATTGAATCCCCAGGTGGTCAGGTCTTTTTTGAAACCGAGGCTTTTGATCGGAATCCGAATCTCGGCGTACCAGCCGGTGTTATCTCGTGATGTTTTAGCCTCCCAAATCGTATCCCAATCGCTATTCACGTCTTCACCCCGTTCGACCACTAAGCCATCGAAACGCGCGCCGGTCGGATTAACCGCAAAGACATAGCCGGAACGAGCGTCCAGGAAAGTATCAAACACGATCACAATATGATCTTCCTCATCGAGCTCAGAGTCCCGCGCTTTGGAAAAAGATACGATTCCTTTCGGCTCATTGTCATAGCACCGCGCGCACACGACAATGCCATTCTGATTTGCAAGAACTTTTATGATCGTCCGCCCGGCGGGAACGCCGCCTTCCTCCGGCTCTATCGTGATGAGATTGGCAATAGAGTCGGTAGCAGCCCACCACGCCGGCCCGTTCATCTTTCCATCAAATTTGAAGTCAGGCGATAGCGCACTGGCTCGAAGCGTGGGCCTTTCGCCCACAATGACATGATCTTCCTCTTGTGCTAGCGTTTGGCCTGCCAATAGAAAAAAGATGGCCAGGGAAAAACACCATGGAATAGGTCTTTCGGATTGCATATTCAAACCTCAAACTTAGTAGTGTGTGAACATAAACACAGTGCTGACGCACGTCTTCCCCCTCGTCCTAATCCTCTCCCGCCAGGGGTTGACACTCGGACACACGTGACAACGTGGGTAGGAGAACAGGGCTATGAACTTCAGTTAAGAAACATTGAATTATGATGTATTTTCAGGCTGCTACGTCTCAAAATTCATTATTCCTTGTTCTACGTTCGATGCTCAGTTAAGGTTATTGACATGGGTCTTCCTTTTCCTCGCCTTTCTTTCGTCGTTTGAACATATAACTCACGTAGGCTTTGAAGCGCGCTTAGGAGCTTGTTTTTGGATAGCTTGGATAAAGCTGTGTAACTTGCTGATAATATCTCTTTTATGGTCATTTGATACCCTAAACCAAATACGAATTTATCTTGAAGTATCATCTATTGATGCAAATTGTCAGTGAATGGTGTCAGGCCGCATGGGCTATTCGTCAGAACAGGGCGAACACAAAGCGGCCATTAGTGTCCTCAAAAACCGGTCTCGGGAGCAGGTGTTTATATTCTGCATAGCGCCTGGCTTTGGCAATTAGAACAACCCGTTTCTCTTCTTGAGCCTTGACCATCTCCGTGAGCTGATCAAGGCTCAATAGACGGTGCTTCGAGTCGTCGTAGCTTAGCCCGTATTTCAATTCGCCTGGGGCACGGAGCAGATAAATATCATCCCGCTTGTAAAACCAGCAGACGGCACGAAGCGGGTCATCGCCCGAAACAAGAAACATATCCTTTTTGATCCTGTCAGCATGGCGTAGCAAAAACTCCCCAGGCGACTTTCGTTCTATGGACTGATCGGGCATAACAAAGTGTGCGATAAACATGAAAAGCAGCGGAGCAGCACAATAAAGGGCAAGTTTTTTTCGGGAATCTTGCGACTTCAAAGCAAGAACTGACAGCGCGGTCCACGTCAGGAATCCGATTACCCCGACAACCCATTTCCAGGTTTCCTCCGGGCCGTAGGCCCTGAGACCCGGAAAACACGTCACCTGGCTCACGATCAATATCACAGCAAGCATGGCTGTAACTAAAGCAAGGAATGAAGCGCCAAGCGTGAATGCACGTTTCTTTTCCCTCTCGAGGTACTTCCGAAGTCCAATGGTTATGAGAATGGCAAGAGGTGGAAAACAGGGTAGTATGTAGGTCCCGATTTTGCCATGGGATAACGAGAAGAAGACGAAGGGAAGCAGGAACCAGCAAACGGCAAACCGGATGAGCGGATCCTTAAGTCGTGTGTTCCGCACCCCTGAAATCACGGCAGGGAAAAGAGCTGTCCATGGGAGTGCCCCACCTACAAGTACTGGGATGTAGTACCAGAACGGATGTGGATGCTGGGGCTGATCGGACATGAATCGTTTGACATGCTCAGTCCAAAAAAAGTAGTGCCAAAAATCTGGCTCCCGGAGATGAATCAATGCGCTCCACGGTAGTACAACAAGGGCGGCAAAAACGATCGGCACCCAGGGTATCCTGAAGAGTTCTTTCCATCGTCCTTCCCAGATCATGAATGGCAAGACGGCTACGACCGGAACTGCAAAGGCAATAAATCCCTTTGCAAGAAACGCCAGGCCGCAAAAGACGCCGACAAGGGCGAGCAAGCCGACTTTCTTCCTGGGCGTATCTTCCATGTATGCAAAAAAAAATGCGACCATGGCCGCGGTCACGAACATGGAAAGCACGCTGTCGAGAACGCAGAAAGTCCCTACACCAAAAACCTCCAGGCATGTAAGAAACACCGTGGCAGCAAGAATTCCCGTGGAATTGCCGCCCGTAAATCTCCGCACCAGCATGAAAATCATCAGTGCGGAGATGCCAACTGCCATAGCCGAAGGGAAACGTAAGCCAAAGGCATTTTCGCCTAACAGGGTCATGGATACTGCGTTTAGCCAGTAACCAAGCACGGGTTTCTCGAAATACCGGAGTCCGTTGAGATGAGGCACGACCCAGTCGCCCGAGGAAATCATTTCCCGTGCGATCTCGGCATACCGGCACTCGTCCGGGATAACGATCGGCCGCACGCCAAGGGGCACGATGTAAAGCAGGAGGAAAAGCGCTATGACTGAAAGGGATGCCTTTTTCATGAATCAATTTCCGCTCGCTCTCGTCCTGGCACCTGGCAGGACACCCATCCTTGGCGACCGGGGATTTCCTTTGCGGCCATGGTAGCGCAACTGAGCGACGGTGCCCCCGTGATAAAAGTCCCGAGTGGGACGAAGGATACCCCTTTAGATTGAGCTATCTTCAAAAACCTGTCGAACATCGCAATACGGGCAATGCCTTCAACCTCGGCGTGAATAGTCATGACATTTAGCTTCTCCGGGTTAAGCAGGTAAAGCATGTAGTCATTATAATTACTGCTTGATATCCCCTTATGCCCGATCACTTCGTCATAAGTCGGCAGGGTCACGGGAATCTGTGGTTGGGACAGTTCTTTTCCATCGACTAACGGATGAAATATTGTTTCGCCCCTGCAATCGCTGTTGTAATCAAAAGAAAATTTTGCTTTTTCCATAAGCACAAGATCGTTACACTTCCAACCGGGGACCGCCGAACACGCAGGTGGTCTGCCAAGAATCCGCGTAAGCAATTCAACACCCTTATTCAAACAGAGGTAAATGGCATCATTATCCATGGTATCAATGTGCGCCTGCCAGGCATGATGATCCCACGCGTGGAGTCCAATTTCGTGACCGGCATCTGACACAGAGCGTATTACTGCGGCCAGTTTCTCTCCGATGACCGGGCCCTTCCGGAACGTGCCCCTCAGGAGGATATCCCATCCATACAGGCTCGATGCCCTCGTGCGTAGCATTTTGAAGAGAAAAGCCGGCCGGATCAGCCGCCAGAGATGCCGGCCCATGTTATCAGGGCCAACCGAGAAAAAGAATGAGGCCATGATGGAGTGGGAAGCCAACAGTTCACACAACTTGGGCACGCCGTACCTGGTTCCCCTGAAGGTATCAACATCAATCCTCAGGCCTATCTTCATAACCTTTTATGTAACCGTTCACGGGTTCAGAGGTTCAGGGTTCACCAAAACTCTGAGCCTGTGAACGTTTACCCTTTTATTACCTGCCGGGTAAAGAAAATGCCGCAATTGCCGCGTCAAGAGGCATTCGGCTGTTATTTTTCCTGAACTCTCCGGATCTGATGGCCTCACGCAGGAAAAAATCGAGCGTTTGCTCAACAGAGCGGTCAAGCCCTATGGTGGGGGTCCAGTTCAACAGACGCAGGGCATTCCGGATGCTGGGCTTCCTGCATTGAACATCCTGGTAGCCTTTGCCGTAGTAAGACATGCTCTCCACCTCGCGAAAACCCGCAAAAGGAGGGAACTCTGGCCGCAGGGGATGACGTTCGAATTTTTCTACCAACATCTCAGCCAGTTCCCTGATACTGACTTCATTATCGGGATTACCGATGTTAATAATCTGACCATCGCAAACACCTGCCCTGTTCTCGATGATCCTGTACAAGCATTCTACACCGTCTGAAACATCCGTGAAACAGCGCTTCTGATTCCCTCCATCAACGAGCTGAATCGGGGTGCCCTCCACAAGATTAAGAATCAGTTGCGTGATTGCGCGTGAGCTCCCAATGCGTGCAGAATCCAAAGTATCGAGTCTCGGCCCAATCCAGTTAAATGGCCGGAACAGGGTAAACCTGAGACCTTTCTCCTGACCATAGGCCCAGATTACCCTGTCGAGCAACTGCTTGCAGCAGGAATAGATCCACCGCTGCATCCGAATCGGACCCAGCACCAGCTTTGAGTTATCTTCATCAAACGTCTCTTCCTCGCACATCCCATACACCTCGGAAGTGGATGGAAAAAGAACCCGCTTTCCGTATTTCGCGCAATACCGTACAACTCGCAGGTTCTCTTCAAAATCGAGCTCGAAAACCCTTAATGGGTTTCGCGTGTATTCAATAGGTGTCGCTATGGCCACCAGGGGCAACACGATATCGCATTTCTTTACGTGGTATTCGATCCACTCCCGGTGAATGGAAATGTCGCCTTCATCAAAATGAAATCCCGGCC
>JAUVJO010000160.1 GCA_030592345.1 Deltaproteobacteria bacterium | reverse complement strand
TTTCTTTGCTTACGCTATCAGGTTTGTCCCTTTCGCGCGACCATTGGCCATCTGCCCTCAGGACAGGGTCAAATGCCGCCCGTTCTTCCTGTTCATAAGTCCTCTGTATAGATGGGGTCAACCTTTCTACACGAAACCCCCAGTTGTTCTCAAGAGCCAAAAGCGTCGCGTCCTCCACAGTTATCTCAAGTGCTCCCTCAGTTGCATCATTGCGAGAACGGTCTTTTTCCGCTTTTTTCTTCCTGTCAGAGGGCGTATCCAAAACTTGGGGGGCATGATCAAGCTTGAGTCTTTGCCTCAAAAATCCCCCTAAATTCCCCTTTGATAAAGGGGGACCTTGAGATGTTTCCTTTTCCGCATAACCAGTTTTATTTTCATTACTTTCCGGATCTGGTTTTGGGGGAGGAAGAGGTTTTGTTTGAGCCTGCGAACTGGTTTTCACAAGAAACATATCAGCGCGAAAACCTTTAGACAGCAGATCATTTTTATTGTTTATCGCTTCTTTCCTGGAACCAAAAGGGCCCAGGCAGACCCTGTGCCAGCGCCCCTTGCCAGGGACCTGGGTTTCCTCGAGAAAGACACCACATTTTTTTCCTGCAGGGTTCTTGATGTATTTGGTTACACATTTTTCGGCGTTATTTTTGTTTCTAAATGAGCCTAGCAGAAGGCCGAAATCGGCATGCACGATTGATGCAAAAAGAAAAATCAGGAACAACTGCAAAACGACCTGTCTTAGCCCTTTATTCATATCTTGCATTGGCAATCTTCGGGATAGCTCCCACCCGGTTTCAGGTTTCAGGTTTCAGTGTTCTGGTGTCAGGCATTGGGCTTCTAATTCCTGACATCTGAGTAACTTCTCAAAAAGTCCGGGTAATCTCCCGATAATCACTAATATGTTGCTACGTAGGGCAAGGAGAACCGCTGAACGTAGGCATCCAGCCATTTCAATTGATACCTAACCAGCCAGCTACTTAAGGCATTGGAGGCCGAAGTTCAGCGGTTCTCCTTGCCCGGAGGCTTGTTGTCATAACCTCAAGCGTACCCGGACTTTTTGAGAAGTTACACATCTGACAAATAATGCCTTAATATTATACTCAAAAAAGGCCAGAAAGAGCAAGATTTCTTTTACCGGGACGCAACCGGTACGTGCCAGTCGTATTTGCGGATACAGGTGACCGGGGGGGTTGTCACTAAGGCTGATGCATAGTCAGGATTGATGGAGATACTGTGAAAAAGCCATAGGTCTTTATCATTATATAAGATCACAGGCGTGTGAGATCCCAAAGGCACGGCAAATTGACTTAATGGCATTGACAACCCTCTTCCCGTGGCCTTCACATAAGCCTCTTTCAGAACCCATATTTCGTAGAAAAGTTTTTGTCTCTTATTTTCAGGAGCGGAGTCAATGAGATCAGCCTCCTGTGGCGAAAAAAAACGCCTTGAAATACCCAATACGTCCAGATCTGCCCGGATATGTTCCACGTCTATGCCTATTTTCCGGTTTATCCCTATGGCAAACACGGCCCAGCGGTTTGAATGAGAAACATTGAAATTTAGCAGGGGTTCTTCCGGGTTTTTGTGCAACCTGGGCTTGCCGAATGATGTGTAGTCGAAACGGATATTTTCCGGTGCGGAGCCCAGATACTTTGAAAGCACACAGCGCAGAATCCCCCGTCCAATGGTGAATGAAACCCTGTCTTCAGTTCGGAGGAATCTTGCGGCCCTGGCCTGTTCATCGGATGAGAGGGTTTTAATGAAAAAGGTGAGACGAGGCCGTTCCCCCGGCAGATAAGCTCGCCATACATGTACGGAGTTCTCTTCCGCTTTCAACTGTGCCGGCGGTGACAGCCATTGAGATGATCTATTCTGCTCCATAATTTGCCGTTTCGCTGACGATTGAAGAATCTACAAATGCAAAATCGTGAGTTTCCAAATTTGTGATCAATACGAAGCATGAAAACACAAAATACCAAAAACACAAAAGAAATTGTTTTTTTCTTGACAGTTATGATCTTTGTTTGTACTTTGTACTAACGACTTAATGGAAATGGAGGAGGGATATTTCATGGCGAATGTAACCGAAAGGGCAAAAAAGGGGGGGGAACGAACAGCACGATTTGGTTTGCGTGCCACACACCAGCAGGAGGTGCTAATACGTCGTGCTGCTGAAGCAACCCGAAAAAGCGTAACTGAATTTGTGCTCAATAGTGCATGCATTGCAGCAGAGAATGCCCTCTTAGACCAAAGGCTTTTTTTTGCTGAGGACAAGAGCTGGCAAGCATTCTTAGATGCTCTTGAAAGGCCCGCAGAAATCAAACCTCATTTACGTGAACTTATGAGTCGCCGTGCACGGTGGGAAAAATAAAATCATCCTTTATATCAGATCTTTCAGCACCTACCAAGCTCACAATAAATCACCTCGTTGATAATTTCGACTGTGGATATCCGATTCTAAATCATTGGTTACGCCGCTATGCACTACAGAATCAACTGGCAAATGCGGCGATGACCTTTGTTGTATGCAGCCCAAATAATGTTATAGGTTATTACAGCCTTGCTGTTGGTTCGGTCGAGCATGTTATTGCGCCATCACGCATAAGAAAAGGCTTGGCCCGTCATCCCATACCCGTCATGGTACTCGCCCGGCTTGCTGTGGATCTTCGCCATCAAGGCCAAAATATAGGCAGAGGGCTTCTCAAAGATGCCATCTTCAGGGCTTTACAGGCTTCCGAGTATGCTGGTATTCGGGCTATTTTCGTCCATGCAAAGGATGATAAGGCACGGAAATTCTATGAACGATTTGATTTTGAGCCGTCTCCGGTTGATCCTCTCAAACTTATGCTGTTGATCAAGGATGCCAGAAAATCATTCGGTTTATAGACTTTCACATATTAAATTTCACTGCGTTATCGGTCGTCGGCGTATTACAATACAGCCTCCTCCCTCTGGCCTTGTGATATTTAATATGTGAAAGTCTATAGATTCTCAAAATTAACAAAACTCTATCCCTATTAAGCGAATGATAAGTAATATTTTACACAGAATAGGCCAGAAAGAGCAAGATTTCTTTTACCGGGACGCAACCGGTACGTGCCAGTCGTATTTGCGGATACAGGTGACCGGGGGGGGGGTGTCACTAAGGCGGATGCATAGTCAGGATCGATGGAGATACTGTGAAAAAGCCATAGGTCTTTATCATTATATAAGATCACAGGCGTGTGAGATCCCAAAGGCACGGCAAATCGACTTAATGGCATTGACAACCCTCTTCCCGTGGCCTTCACATAAGCCTCTTTCAGAACCCATATTTCGTAGAAAAGTTTTTGTCTCTTATCTTCAGGAGCGGAGTCAATGAGATCAGCCTCCTGTGGCGAAAAAAACGCCTTGAAATACCCAATACGTCCAGATCGGCCCGGATATGTTCCACGTCTATGCCTATTTTCCGGTTTTTCCCTATGGCAAACACGGCCCAGCGGTTTGAATGAGAAACATTGAAATTTAGCAGGGGTTCTTCCGGGTTTTTGTGCAACCTGGGCTTGCCGAAAGATGTGTAGTCGAAACGGATGTTTTCCGGTGCGGAGCCCAGATACTTTGAAAGCACACAGCGCAGAATTCCCCGTCCAATGCTGAATGAAACCCTGTCTTCAGTTCGGAGGAATCTTGCGGCCCTGGCCTGTTCATCGGATGAGAGGGTCTTCATGAAAAAGGCGAGACGAGGCCGTTCCCCCGGCAGATAAGCTCGCCATGCATGTATGGAGTCCTCTTCCGCTTTCAACTGTGCCGGAGGTGACAGCCATTCGAATTTGTTATTCTTTTCCATTATGGTTGTTGGAAATTAGTTGCTACGTTTGGTCAAGGCCTGTTGAACCGGCCTTTCGACTAACGCAGTCATACAGTATCCAACAAGTATTGAGGCAAGTACGAAAATGGCAATTTGGCAAAGTATCACTAAAGATACGAAACTGATATGTGAGTCAATCATGACCTGCAAGTGCGCGTAAGGCTTACCAAGCAGACGGGGAAGGAAGTAGTGCCAGAGGTAAATGTTATATGACCACTCGGACAGAATACCGAAACAGGCAAACCACTTTGTAGCTCCCTCTAAAACACCCTCCGCCAGCAGGAGAATAATTGTGCCATATCCACACGCAAGCATTGTAAAGCCGATTGAGAACATGAAAGAGTTTTTTCGAGGAAAGAACATGCACGGCGCTATAAGAAGAAGAGATATTGTTAGGCTGAACCACGGATGTTTTGCTATACGTTCCACAAGAGGATGACGGTTCGTGAACATGTACATACAAAGCATCCCGATAAAGATGGCGTCCGTTCGAAAATGGGTGAGCATGAAGTCATTGGCCTGGTGAGTGCCGGTAACGAGTCGCACAACGCGGAGCAAAACAGTTGTCAAGACGACTATCCACGTTATTGTGAAGAATGAGTCTGTCACCCATCTCTTCCCGGCGCTTGTGATAACAGTAAGTAAAAGGGGGACGAAGAGGTAGAACTGAACGATAGTAGCCACATACCACAATGGGCCATTGGGCTGTTGGTCAAGGTAGTTGTAAAGGAAAAGGAAATGAGTGAGGATACCGCGAATAGTGTCAAAGGTACTCGAAAAATCGATAAAGCCTGTGGCGCCGGTGACAGCGAGTACGATAAGAAGGAAGTAGTAGGATGGAATTATTCTTTTCGCGCGCTTTTTCCAGTAGCGAAGAAGATTGATGTGGCCCTGTGTTCGCAGCTCTGAAAAGAAGCTGGCCCCCATGAAAAACCCGCCTAGGACAAGAAAGAGATCAATGCCGGACCACCCGATATTCCTGATCCTCCAGAGAATAAATCCAGTGAGTCCAGAGGCTTCAGGTATTCCTGGAATCACGTCGGAATTTGCGTGATGCACGACAATCATAATTGCGCCGATTCCACGCAGGATGTTAAGGCTTGTTAATGGTTTCATCTATTTAAGGCTTCTCTTGACACATGCCCTTCCCAGTGAGGGTTGAACGTATTTATCAGGTAAATCATATTCGATCTCCCTAAAATGCATTTCAGGTAAGTAAATCTATCATAAAATGTATTTTTTGGGCAAGTCTTTTGTGCATAAAGTCACGGCAACGTCAAAGCAGGCCTTACACCACAGGCGTACCCGAATTTTTTGAGAAGAGTTACTTTTATAGCCATCTAACTCAGCTTAATAACTGAAGAAATGCGGAACAAATTGCGAAAAGTAGTGATGTATAGTATGAATAGTGTATGAATGGAACCCCCCTTTTTTTGTTGGGACCGCTATGGAGGATAAGACTATGAGTTCGCGATCTTCCGGTTCAAATCCTGCCGAGGCGCTCTTCCCTGATGACGTTTGCATTCACTATCTTTTCGCAAAACAGGCCATGAAGCATCCGGAAGCGGTCGCGGTAGTATTTGAAGATGAACGTATAACATATCGAGAACTCAACGAAAAGTCAAACCAATTAGCCCGCCATCTCTTTAATATCGGCATCAATCATGGAGCACCCGCAGGTCTGTTTTTAGAACGGTCCGTTGAAGTCATCACCGGGGTCTTCGGCATCTTGAAAGCGGGTGGCGCCTATGTCCCGCTGGATCCCGCCTATCCAAAAGAGCGGCTCCGGCATATGATCGAAGATACACGTTCTCCTGTTATTCTTACCCAGTCCAGGCTCAAGGATCTGCTCCCTGAGAGCAAAGCAGACGTAATCTGTCTTGATACGGACTGGGACCGGATTTCCGGGGAAAACACGGAGAACCCGGAATCGGACGCAGAGCCGGATTCTCTGGCCTACGTGATTTATACCTCGGGTTCCACTGGCACACCAAAAGGGGTTTGCTGCCATCATAAAGGGGTGATCAATCTCCTCACAGATTTTCGGAACCGTCAGCCTTTAAGGGTGGGTGATATATGCACCTGGTGGACAAGCCTTAATTTTGATGTTTCGGTGTATGAGATCTTTTCGCCACTTATCGAAGGGGCCACACTGATCATCGTGCCCGAGTCCGTACGTCCTGATGCCCCGGCACTGATGGACTGGCTCCACAAGGAGAGAGCTACCAGCGCCTATCTGCCCCCCTTTATGGTTGCGGACCTGGATGTCTGGGTGAGAGACCATCCGGGGAAAAGCATGTTGCGTCGCCTGTTAGTGGGCGTGGAAGCCATTGACGAAAGGCTTCTAAACTCCATAGATAAGGACGCTCCGGGACTTCATATCATAAACGGATATGGGCCCACTGAGGCGACCGTGTGCGCAACACTCTATTCCATACGCCCGGAAAATGAGTTGCACGAAAATACACCCATTGGACGGCCTGTCCGGAATATGGAGATATATCTCCTTGACGAGGAGGGAAAACAGGTCCAGGCCGGAGAGCCAGGTGAGCTTTGTATCGGAGGCGTGGGCGTGGCCCATGGCTACCTGAACAGGCCGGATCTGACGGCAGAGCGCTTTGTCCCGGATACCTTCTCAGATAGAGATGGTGCTAAGCTCTATAAGACCGGAGATATGGCCCGTCTCGTGCCGGACGGCAATATCGAGTTTGTCGGCCGTGTTGATTTCCAGGTCAAATTCCATGGATATCGTGTTGAGTTGGGTGAAATTGAAACCAGACTGCGCAAACACCCTGCCATCCGTGAAGCTGTTGTCTTGCTTCGAGAGGACATTGCCGGGGTCAAACGTTTAGTTGCCTATCTGGTTTGTTACAAGGGGCATGAGGTTTCGGCAGAAGAACTCGGAAAGCGGCTAAAAAAATCCCTGCCCGACTACATGGTCCCTTCTGTTTTTGTGTTGTTAGATAGAATTCCCATGACCCCTAACGGCAAGACCGATCGCTCTGCCTTGCCCCCTCCCATTGCTTCGGACGTGATTCAACTCAGGCAGGCTGACTACAAAGCGCCTGAAACACCCGAGGAGAAATCAATCGCAGATATATTCGAGCAGTTACTACAGCTTGATTTAGTGGGCGTAAACGATAATTTTTTTGAGTTAGGGGGGCACTCGCTTTTAGCGACCCAATTGTGCTCGCAAATGGACAAATCATGGGGTGTTAGACTCCCGTTGCAGGCGGTGTACGATGGACCTACGGTTTCAGAGTTGGCTCGGGCGATTCAAAAAGCTAAACAAAAAGCAACAACGAAGGGCTACCCCGAAATCCTTCCCGCGTCCAGGGAACGGAGAAAATTCCCTGTCTCTTACCCTCAGCAAGGCATGTGGTTTATGCATCAGTTTGACCCAAGCGGAGTACTTTGCAATATCCCTCTGATTGTCAAGATCGAGGGGGACCTGCGGGTAGAACTTTTGCGCGAGGCCATCAACAGGCTAA
>JAUVJO010000002.1 GCA_030592345.1 Deltaproteobacteria bacterium | reverse complement strand
GAGGGGCCGGGGCCAACAAGTACCCACGGTGATGTGATCTTATGATATGTTGTAGCCGCGTGCGGCGAGGCGTAGTCTAAGACGTTTCACGATCTGGTTGCTTGAAGAAACCGGTCTACTCGACATTTCAAATTTGAGTGAACCGTTTCAACTTCCGACCCCTGTTTCTACTTAAAGCTTGCTCGAAATCCTTCTGGTTAGGCTGAAAGCCTTACTGGATAACCATTTCAGCAAGAAACAAGCCTGAACTGCCTGAAATTAGTGAAGCCGAGTCTGCTGAATCCGCTGGTTGTGAGGCACGGAGCGCCGAACAAGGAGATTTTCATTCCTCTGCCCTTTATACTAATAATACCCGGAAGAGGTTCATTTCTTACACGTCAGTCAAAAAAATCGTGAGAAGACGAAGTGGGCCTCATGATCGCTTAGGGCAAAGCGTTGGTTCAGAAATTGCCCGATATTCTGCCTGAAGAGAGGCCCATTCCAGTCATATCATTTTTCCTCTCACGCACATTACAAGCATCACGATATGTCAAATGTTGAGACCCGGCCAATGGTCTTCTCTGTGTTACGTTACTACGGTGTTTACAAATTTGGCTTTCCTTTTTTGTTTTCCTGAAAATGCTATAATAGCCAATATCGTGCCAAGATGAAAAAAATAGGCATTTGCTCGGCGGCGGAGGGTCACAACCTCTTGATCTGTCAACATAATTTTTGTTGAAACAGGTCGGCGGAATAGCTCATTTGACTGAATAAGATCCGGGTCTGCTGTCAAGTTGCTATGCATGCAGAGAGGTTTTGTGTAAATTTAATTGGCAGCATGCCATGATTCTACGTGGAAATCTGGGGACACCATACTGGAATCTGTGTGGAATCTGGGGACACAATAGTAATTTCTTGCCTTTGCTTGTGGAATCTGTGTGTGTGGAATCTGGGGACACAATAGTAATTTCTTGCCTTTGCTTGGGCGCATCCTGAAACTAAGGCGGGCACAAGACCAAAGAACGAACAGAAATAGGTATGGTGTCCCCGAATTTTCCGGGTTAATTTTGTGGACAATCACACGATGCCGGTAGATTGGAAACGGCACCGACATACCGGTTTGCCCACAACAGCATTCTGAAATAAGCCCTTGGAGCGTTTTTGTGCAAATTAAGATCATGACCTGAGTTGGGCACAATAGAGACTCGAAGAGAGGCCTCAGGCGAGAAAAAGGGCTGCTCGTGATTAATTACACTGTAACGATCCGAGCAATCTACATCGCCACCGCATATCGTATAATCAAACCGGCCAATGATAATCAAAACCGGCACGTCTATTAGTAATGAATCCGTGGAGGTGACTAAGTCTTCAAGGGAGGCGAACTCCCCGGTTGTTGCGGTTTCCTTTGTTTCTTCATGGGGCTGATTGGGGACGGGTATTGATATATTGATAAAGGACAGTATATCAATATATCAATACCCGTCCCCTAGTCCCCCCACAATCCAGTTCTTGCCATACTTCTTTCTCTCAAAAAGGGAATTCCTTTCCTATAGTTATCCCTCAACCGCGGTCTGTCAGCCATAACCCTATGTACCGATTCACTGCGCACAAGATCCCGTATGCTCACATACCCCGTATATCTCCACTTTTAGGTAAGGCGGCGAGCCCTCGCAATAAGATGTTTTAATATATTTGCGGTACGTATGGTGATCTGCGCCATCACACCCGCATTTACGTTCGATACACAACTTGCCAATTTCACGGCAGTCCCCGTCCGTCGTTTCACTCAGTTCGTCTACTGACTGGAAAAAGCCTTCCTCGGGGAAAGGAATCATTTCTGAATCCGTTTCCTCCAAGGGGAAAGTCATGGTTTCAGAATAGCCAGGAGCACAGATAAACATTACTACCGCAATAATCGAGACAAAACCAATAAAGAGTTTTTTTGACATCATTGTATCCTCCATTAATAGATGATAAAATTGTTTTTATAGCTACTCGTGTAAAGCACTTCATGAAGTAAAAAAACGCTCCCCTTCCTTCACGCGCCGTTCGGACAAGAAGACAGTTGATAGCTTTCCTTCTTCAGGAAATCCGGCCTTCAACGGGTTTAAGTGCCAGAACGGCGGTGCCGGATAAAGGTATTGTGCTTGCTTTGCTTCTTGAGCCATTGATTGCGGGAAAACATCGGTGTCATCTCCTGTCTAAACTGGCGGGTACTTATTCTCTGCCTCCGACCAAGCTAATTCTCCAAAGAATTTTCTGTTAAGTTTGATATCTTACTTTGAGCAAGCAATAGTGGCATTTCATACCCGTTAAGTGGACAGTTTCAATCTCTTCCTTTTATTCTAAGAATACCCGAGAGAGTCCTCTTTTCTTACACGTCAGTCAAAAAAATTATCAGGAGGGAAAACAGGATCAGGTGTCAGGATGGGACAAAAGGTTCAAAACGGTGGATAGAGATATGCCCTTTGGGAGGGCATATCTCTATCCAATCGTAGACAGGCATTGTTGGGCAAAAAGGGAGACGGATTCGGAAAAAGGATGGGTGTTGGGTGAGCAACCTTTGTTGATGCCAAATAAGGCCACAGGGGCACAGCATAATGTGCCCCTATAGTTTGGCCTTTGTCCGTCGTCAACACATTCTGGCTGAAATGATGAGCGCACCCGCTTTGTTTCTTTCAATAAGTTTCATTCACACGGCCAAAAATCACAGATCACCTCGGACCCATAAAAAGTCTTCCATTCGTCTCGATAATGGACGCAGTAGGATTTTCTGGGAGGGAGAAACCCACTATATAAACAGAAATCACACGAACACCCATATGGTATAAATTCAGCTAGAAGCTCGGTTGAGTTCTCACATGGACCTGTGTGCGAATACACTTGCACCACAGTGTCATCACATATTGCACCCCAAATATAAACATTCCACCCAACCATAATATGTGAGTCATCAACAAATGAGCCCGTATCCGTCGATACTACACAACCTTGACTTTGACTGACTTTCTGCGCCTTCCAATAATATATTCTTCCACGCTCAAGACCTATTTCCTTTACGATCCAGTCGCTTAGCACCCAGACGGATTTATTCGAGATCCACTCTACACAAATTAGTTCCTCAAAAAACTCATCTTCGGAGATCGACACCTTATAGCTCTGATTAACCCCAAAGTAAGCATCAGGATCTTTCAATTGAGTTTGAGGGTCATACCAAGACAAAACCAGAGGAGGATTACCGTCGAGATCTACAAAGTGTCCTTTGGGAAAAACGACCTGAAAATCCCGATTGCAATCTTCAGCGCATTTTGCGTGTTTGTCTTCTGTGAATCCTAGATTCAACAGGACCAAGAACAAATAGATAATGCACCAGACAAAAACCATTGTAATTCTTTTCATAATAAATTACCTCCTATTAGCTTTTTCGAGTTCCCATTTTCAATTTCCAGCCCCCTTACCATACTAATACACAGGGAAGGCTTCTTTCTTACACGTTAGTCAAAAATGGATAATCAATGATGAATAGACCATATATTCGTCCACATCCTGGGAAAAATTATCATAATTTTGAACCATTGAATCGCCGACATCATTGCCAAACCGATACTGAAAGGCGACATCAAAGACATACCTCCCGATTCCAATACCGGAGCCGAGGCTGAAGCCATAATAATCATCAGGACTTCCATCGGCCGGGGCAGGGTCGTAAAACAGACCGCACCTGATAGGAATGACATAGCGCGATTTCGGATTAATGAACAGATACTCTGCCCCGAGTCGAACCTGATACGTGGGATCTATATTAGATTCGTTGACAGACTTCCCGGTCATAGGATATTTCTCGTACCCATCTGAATCTGTGAGGACAAAATGCTGCCATTCGGTCCTATAGATATCTGCCGCTATAGTAAACTTGTCTGAAAACCGGTATGATAGTCCAGCGCCATATGACATAGGCATGTCCAGTTTTTCATCTTGACTTGTTTTCGTACTGATTTTCGGGCTGTTGTTTTCAATGATTTCAGTCGT
The DNA here is from genome assembly GCA_030592345.1 of Deltaproteobacteria bacterium. GTDB lineage: Bacteria > Desulfobacterota > Desulfobacteria > Desulfobacterales. The sequence goes on along the minus strand of JAUVJO010000002.1, from coordinate 41,537 downwards.
GGTTTCATGCTTCAGATCTGCAGTAAAAGGCGACTTAAAGACCAGCCCCACCGTTAACTTATCAGTGGCGCGCCACGAAATGCCTATATTGGTGTTAAAACCGCTGAATGAATACTCCTGCATACAGTCGCATTGAAATTCATTAGTATGTTTGAAAGGGGGCATAGGGGGAGGCCTTGGTACTTCAACGGTTTCTGAACTTTTGAAGTGGGTCTTTTCCTGCCACCTATTCCTGGTTATGTCATCATCCCAGATGTTTAGTGTAAAACCAAAGGAAAGCTGTGGAATAATCTGAATGCAATAGGCAAGACCAAGAGCAGATAGGCCTCCTTTCTGCTGGTAATCCACTTTTTCCTTTCGCGTTGATATGGCACCAACATTATGCTTGCTTGTAAATGCAAACGAAAGACCCCACTCGCGTGTGAAATCGTAAAGATGCTGATAGTTCAGGGAAACGATCATGTTTCGATTGAAGAGAGTGAGGGGATAGGCCATACTGAGGTAGTTGATGTCCTGCCCGGATACGGTCTGCGATCCGCTGGCTTCGGGATTGTCTCCAAACTCGTTATCTTCCGTTCGATGAAACCAGTTACCCACAACAGATATTTCCGGCCTTTTCAATTGAATAAGACCTCCCGGATTCCAGGAAGCTGCAGTAGCATCGTCGGCTACTGCTATGAACGCGCCGCCCATGCCCAGCGCCCTTGCTCCTGAGCCAACAGGGTTGGGAGATGAGGCGATTTGGACATACTCACCACCTGCAAAGACAAAATTCAACTGGAGAGGCCAAAGGATAACCAAGAAACTCAAAGTAAAGAAATGCCTTTGCATTGCTGCACCTCCTCAGCAGGAAGCTAGAAATAAGCTCATAGCTGATAAGATATTAAGCTGATAAGATAACATAAGTCGAGCAGCTCAATAGCTCAATAGCTCAATAGCTTAATAGCTTAATAGCTTAACAGCTAAAAGCCCTCCCGAAGGGCACTAATATTACTTGTTCTTTGTTGTTTGATTTTCTGATTTGTTTTGCTGAAAAGTCTATTACGCAAGCATTGTGCCAGGGTGAAAAAAGGAGGGATGCTGTTGCGGATGAAAGACTATAATATATTGATTTAGAAATATATTTCTCTTTCTAAACGGCGGTCCAGATACGTTGTAAAATCGAAGAAGGTTCATGCCCATTGTCAAGATAGTATACAGATATACCCTGTTTCTGTAAATTTAGTTAACAGCGCGCGCTTTTCGTCGTATTGACTTATCAAGCCCCTTTTCCCTATAGATTTTCAGATCATCTATAATTGCGGTGAGTTGTAGAACTTCCAGGCCGTTCAATCATATTGCCTCTACCCGCCATTCTTTTTCCAGGATCAATCCTCCCTTTTCCGCTCTGGCAGTGCTTGTGTCCGGTTGGATGGAGACGACTTCCAGGGTTAAATCTTTATCAGCGACCTTGAACCGCTGACCAATTGTGACACCTGCCTCACTTCCAATATTGAGCCTGATCGCTTTACCTGTTATTCCTGAAATCCTGCCCCTGAGCGGATAGAGATTGTTCAGCTTTTTCAAAAGGTTTTCGGATAACTTTTTTTTCTGGGCTAACACAGGTTGAGCGGTCTCCAATGGTTCAATCAGAACGTCAACAACGCTCCCCTTTTTTGTGTCTGCCAGATGCATTAAGACAAAGGGCTGCGCATCGGAAAGGTCCACTTCGAGAAAGAGGATAAGCTTTGCAGTCAGCAGGTCCGGCAGCAACCTGTTCTTCGGGGCCACCAATTTGGAATTAGCCCGCTTTAGCTCTTCCAGTATTATATCGAGTGATATTCGCTCCAGCAATGTAACCCGGGTGTGCTCAAGTATCTGGGTCTCAATGACCGAGGCAATGAGCTTTTCTTTTCCCCGGTGTAAGAAGCATCTTTGTGAATCAAAATCCATTGCAAGGGTTAAGTGCCCGGAAGTCCAAGCATCGGATGGCGCTTCATCATAAGCCAAGGCATCAGGCGATGCTGCAATGATCTCCAACTCCTTGAACAACCGGTCTATTCGCTCTCGTTTTTTGTCGGCCTCTTCTTGAAGGATTGTAAGGGTCTCTGAATCTGTAGGCGGCCCGGAAAAATCCGGCTTGTATACATAGTAGCCCGTCATCACACCAAAGACCAACCCAAGGATCACCAGAGAAGCCGCCCACCAATGCCGCTTCTCTTTTGATTTCGGTATGTTCCCATGAGAGCCGAACCATTTTCCCCTTGTATGGATGTTTGCCGGATCTAGGCTGGCAGGGGGCTCTGGCTTTGTCAGATCTTCGGTCTCCTCGTTTTGATCAAAATAACCGAGTGTTGGGTCTCCATACAGGAGATAGCTTGCCCAGCCAATGAAATCAGGACCGTATTCCCGGATCAACACCGCTCTGGAGAGTCTAACAGCTTCGCCAACGGTTCTGCCGGAAAGCAGGTGTTCATAAAACTCAAAGGCAAAACGACTACTCGGCTCATCCAATATCTCCCAGAAGGTCCCCACGTAATGTCTCACACCTGCAAGCATAAAGGCATTGGCCAGCCCGAAGGAGTCATCCTTAACATTTTTTTTCCATTTCCACGCCTCTGTGCGGGCGGATTGACATGCATTGGAAAAAACAAGAGCGGGCATGGCCGAACCGCCGGCCATCTTATAAATGTCACGGGCCGTAAGATTACCGCCCGCCAGTTTCCATCCGCTTTCTCCCGGGTTTTGCGAATCATAATCAGCATGGCCTGCAAAGTGGACAAAATCATAGTTCCTTATGTTCTCTCTAATTTCATCGTGTGTTACGTCAGAATCAAGAGAAGCGTCAACAACGGTTTTTTCCTGATTCATCCGATCCATGCACCGGCAAATCTCAAGCCCTTCCAGGCCGGCGCTGGCCAGATCACCGCTGGGATTAGACAATATCCACATCTTTAACGGTCTACTCAAGTTCCGATGACTGCTCTGTGCTGTTTTCTGCCGGGTCCTGACCAATCGGCCCATGTTGAAACGCTGGCAGAGAAATCCCTCGCCAACACAGAGCAATTCCCATGGAATATGAACCAGATGATCATCAAGTCTCAAGATCAAGTAATTGGCGCGGGTTTTTTTGAGATCTTTTTTGATGTCCTGTGTCAATAACTCGTCGGACAGCATGCGGCCCACTGCTTTGAGCTTTGTCAATACGTCAGAGCCACAGGTAGAGCCCTCACCGGTGGCTCTGTTCAAGGTCTCTATCATTTTGCGGCAGCGTGTCTCGATCCTGTCCATAGGGGCTGGAATATCCTCATAAGACCAGATCACATCATCCGGTTTGTGGATGCTGATCTTAAGACGGCCCTTTTCCAGGGTGGCCTCAAGACAGAGAGTCCGGGCCATCTTATTCTTCATTGAGACCTGCCTCATTGATTTCAAAAAGGTACTCTCCCTTTTCCAATGCATCCTGTTCAACAACAAAGCGATAAGAGCCAAAGGGAAGGTCCTCAAAAAGCACATAATCGCCTTTTAAAAGACGTGACACAATCCCTCCTCCCTGCCGTATCAAAGTGAGCCTGACATTCCTTGCGCTTATATTGTCCTTGAGCACTCTAACCCGGATGCCGACTTTATTATCTTGTGTTTTTTCAATATACATCTCTGCCTGCAGATCATTCATATCCTTTTTAATGCTGATATAATCCATGGATGATGCTGCATCTGGCTTCCGGACAGTGGCAAAGGCGGGTTGCCCTGCTGAATCAGGGACTAATACCTTTGTGATCCAGGCGTAGAATTTCTTTAATTCTTTTGGAATGCTCAAGCTTTTCAAGGCAGACAGGGCAACCTCTTCCGACACGGGCTCACATTCGATCAAATCATGGTCCTTAAGAAGGGTGTTTGCAATCACAAACTCCTCCAGGCATGTATCACACTCTGATAGATGTTCCTCAATCCTGTCCCTGTCTTTATCAGAAAGACGGCCCTCGATATACTTGGCAAGCACTGCTATCTCAATACATCGTGATTTCATGATGATCCCTTTTTAATATGAATACACAGAAAACGGGATTTTCAAACAAAATTTCTTTATATACCACTTTTGGAGCTTACGTTAATCAGCGCCTTTAGTCGCTTGATCGCTCTCGACTTGATCGTATAGGTAGCGCCGGCAGTTCTGTGGATAGCAGAAGCAACGTCTAGCAAAGATAGTTCATGATAATAATGGAGCTTTAGAACCAACCGGTCTCGTGAAGGGAGTTTTTCCATAGCATCTTGAATGAGACGCCTCTCTTCCATGACTTCTAAACTGTTCTTTTCCTGCTTCAGGTCAAGTATTTCTTCAATCGGAACCCTGGTGTTCTGCCATGACAGGCTGTCAAAGCCTCTTTTCCTGAGATAATTCAGCACGGTCCGGTTGGCAATCAACGTGATCCATCCTGCAAGCCCATGGCCGAGTTCCTCTCTGTACTGCCTCAATCGCCAACATCCCTTATCAAAAAGCTGTACAAATACTTCATTCCGAAGATCTTCTATGTCCTCCTGAGTAAAGGGGACGTGTTTGACGGTGAATGTTTTCCGAACAGTATGGTACACCAGGTTCCAGTATTGCTGAACCAGTTTATGCTTCTTGCCACTGATTATGCATTCGTAAAGGAGTTGCCGTTCTTCTTCAGGAGAGAGTCTATTCATTGAGTTATCACTCTGTCCCCTATTCTGACTTCAAGTTCTTGATCGTTTACAAGCGTGGCCCCATATTTTCCCTTCATCAACTGATCAATGCAAGCATGTGCGATGATTTCCGTATCAGAGCCCAGTATACTGCCTGTGATAAGACCGCGTCCAGGCTCCTCTTCACGATACACGATTAAGGGCCATCCCATCCTTAGTTTCTCTTCTCCAAAGTCTGTAATAAGCCTTTTTTCTGTGTTTTGAGTGATAATGCCGTCTATCAAGGGAAACTCCCTGTGGAATTTTTCAGCCAGCTTGTCTGCAAGGGACGTTAATGCGGTACGATCTTTAGAATCGTTGTAGACATCCTTAACGGCCAGTATCTTGGACGTTTTATTATCAATAAGGCGTGTAACAATCTCAATCCCGTTTCTTGTTTCGTAAATAGTCCCTAAAAACGTGGAAAGGGGTGGTTTTACTTCCTGAGGCAGGGATTTACTGCCAAGGTCAAGTTTCTGTTCATGCAGGATCTTTTTTAGTTTTTTCCTTACCATAATCTGAAAGCGATTCCGGTCTGCAAGATTCCTTAAGAAAAGATATTGGAACAGTCCCGGCTCAGCGGTCAGATATGTATTGTCAAAAGGATACATGGCAAGGCTGTAGCGCTGTTCCAGTTGAAATACCCTGGGAATGCGCCGTGTAATGCAGATCTCTTTTATGCTTGTGTTGGCTGACTCATCCCTGGCCCTGATTCTGATCGTATTTTTCCCTTCTTTCAGCGTAATGAGGTGATTGAAGAATATGATGCGGCCTGCCCGCTGGCTAACTGGCATGTTGTCTATGATCAGCTCTTCTATATTGCTTTGACCTCTTACCTGTCCGTCAATATATATCCTTTCTAAGAACGCAGTCTCTTGATCCGGCCATCCACTCAGCGTGATTTCAGGTTTTCGGGTGATCTTGGAACCCAGAAGGGCCAGGGGAGATTGCCCGGCAGACGTTGCAAGGTCCACTAAGTTTTGTGCCAGCAGTAGCGGATATGGGCTGTGGGCCGACATGCCTGCGTTTGCCCGGGCCTTTGTTTGATTCCCCAGTTTATCCGTCGCCAAAAGGGTCACGCTTTTGATACCAGGCCTTATGGGCACAGTAAAAGCCACTTCCTTTCCCTTTGGGACAAACACCGGTTCTCCGTCCACAACGAGGGATATGAGACCGGATTCGTCATAAATATATCCATCTATCCCAACATCCGGATCGAATTTTTCCAGCATGATAAGTGGGCCTGTTCTGTCAACATGTATGATGATCTTACTTTTTGCAGTACCGCCCAAAAGGTTTCGGGCCGTTATATCGATCTCATGTCTGCCCTGAGTCAGCTTTAAATCCTCCCTGAACTCCACACGCTTCGCAGAGACCTCTATGAAAACAGGTCTTCCTGCCAGGACAATCTCCGAGATATGTTGTTCGTCTTTTGCTATTCCCGAAATAATAACAGGGTCATCTCTAGTCCATACTTCATCAGATCCTTCAGATCTACCGGATGGGAGCTTAACTATAAGGCGAGGAACGGATACGACGTGTTTTTCCTGTTCCATGATGCGTTTGCGGACCTTGTCGAGGTAGAAAAAGGCTTTTGCAGATAGTTCATGTTGCAGGGAGATCTCCAGTTCTAATTTGGCAGCATCATAATCACCCGTCAAATAATGGATCAGGCCTTTTTCCCGGTGGGGAAAGTAATCAATGAAATGAATCCCATAGGTTCGTGCCATCCACTGATCCCTGAACCTCTGTTTTAAAGCTTCATTCAGGTCACAGAGGGCCGCCGGATAACACTCCCCTTCCATATAGGAAAGAGCGCGCTCATAGTAATCATCCCACTGGCTTCGAAAGATTCCGCTTGTCGTGCCATAGATTTTTCCATTCTTTACACAAACAGGGCCTGGTTGCAGTGCACAACCATTTAACAATGAGAACATGAGAGCCAACAGAATGAGAAGATATTGCATCATAGGCATAGCCCCCCCGTGAACGGAGGCCAAACTCTCCTCCTGCAAGCTAGTCCTTGCTCATATCTCCCTTTCCCCCATTCTTTGGGTGAGAGGGCTGAGGTGTATTGCCGGTTGCAGGAATTATGGTGAAATGAAGCACTCTATGCTTTCTCCAGGGGACAGAGCATGCTGAGTATATCAGAGTAGTCCACGATGTCGAGAAAAAACAGGGGCTGGTTTGTCCAGAGACATTTGTGCGCTTTCTTGGTGAGGTTTGACAATAGATGCCCGATGCTTATTTTTTGAAGAACACGAAGAATTATTTGTGAAATAGGCCCCTTCGTGCCCCTTCGTGTCCTTCGTGGTTCAATATATTGGCCGAAGTTAGAACCAACGGCGATTTATGGAAAAAGGCAAAGGAGAAAGCCATGCGCTTTGATAAATTTACCATAAAATCTCAGGAACTGATTCAAGGTGCCCAGACCTCAGCAAGTCAATTGGGGCATCAGCAAATAGAGCCAGAGCATCTGTTGAAGATTATGCTGGAGCAGCCAGAGGGGATTGCCCGGTCCATTCTCCAGAAACTGGGTGCATCCCCTGAGTCGGTCCTTCAGGAAGTGTCTCAGAGCCTTGACAAGACGCCTAAAGTGAGTGGGGGGGGCATGGGAGAGGTGCATGTCTCTCCGACAACCAAGAGGGTGCTTGATGGTGCTTTTGCCGAAGCGGCCAAGCTGAAGGATGAATATGTGAGCATAGAACACATCCTTGTGGCCATAACAGATCGGAAAGAAACAGAGGCCGCCCGCATCCTGGCCAGTGCCGGGGTGAACCGCGACACGATTTTAAAGGTCCTGGTGAATATAAGGGGCACACAGCGAATTACTGATCCCAACCCTGAGGAGAAATATCAAGCCCTGCAGAAGTTCGGCAGGGACCTGACCGACCTCGCCCGCCTCGGAAAGATAGACCCGGTCATCGGCAGGGACGAGGAGATCCGCCGTGTCGTACAGGTCCTTTCCCGGCGCACCAAAAACAACCCGGTCCTCATTGGCGAGCCTGGCGTTGGCAAGACCGCCATTGTGGAAGGACTGGCCCAGCGTATCGTAAACGGCGACGTGCCTGAGACGATCAAGAACAGGCGTCTGGTTGCCCTTGATATGGGTACCCTGGTGGCAGGGGCAAAATATCGTGGCGAATTTGAAGACCGTCTTAAGGCAGTGTTAAAAGAAGTGGAGGATGCCGAGGGCGAAATAATTATGTTCATTGATGAGCTTCACACCATGGTCGGGGCCGGGGCTGCTGAGGGCTCTGTAGATGCATCAAACATGCTAAAGCCGGCCCTGGCTCGCGGCACCCTCCGGTGCGTAGGGGCCACTACGATAAACGAGTACCGCAAATACGTGGAAAAGGATGCTGCCCTGGAGCGGCGTTTTCAGCCTGTGCTTGTTCAAGAACCTACGGTGGAAGACACGATTTCCATCTTGCGAGGCTTGAAAGAGAAATACGAGGTCCATCACGGGGTCAGGATCAAGGATTCCGCCATTGTGGCGGCAGCCACACTGTCACAGCGGTACATATCCGATCGATTCCTGCCGGATAAGGCCATTGATCTCATAGACGAGTCGGCCTCAAGGCTCAGGATCGAGATCGACAGCATGCCTGCCGAGATTGACGAGGTGGAGCGCAAGATCGTCCAGGTCGAGATCGAGCGCGAGGCCCTGAAAAAAGAGACAGACAAGGCATCAAAGGAGCGGTTGGAAAAACTCGAAAAAGACCTCGGGTCTATGCAGGAGAAAAGCCACGAGATGAAGGCACACTGGCAGAATGAAAAAGAGGCGATCCAAACGATTCGCAAGGTGAAAGAAGATCTCGAGCGCGTCGGCGTTGAGGCCCAGCAGGCCGAGCGCGAGGGAAATCTTGCCAGGGCCGCAGAGCTTCGTTACGGGGTGTCAAGCGATCTTAAGAAACGCCTGGAAGAGGCCAATGAGAGACTTTCCGAACTACAGTCCGGCCGCAAGATGCTCAAGGAAGAGGTGGACGCAGAGGACGTGGCCGAGGTGGTCTCCAGGTGGACGGGGATCCCTGTCTCCAGGATGATGGAAGGTGAGCGGGAAAAGCTTGTTCATATGGAAGAACGGCTCTCAAAACGGGTGGTGGGCCAGGACGAGCCGATTGTGGCCGTATCTAATGCGGTGAGGCGGGCACGTTCTGGGTTGCAGGATCCTAACCGGCCCATTGGCTCGTTTATTTTCATGGGACCCACTGGCGTGGGTAAAACCGAGCTTGCCAAGGCCCTGGCCGAGTTTATTTTTGACGACGAGCAGGCCATGGTCCGTGTGGACATGTCTGAATATATGGAAAAGCACTCGGTCTCGCGCCTCATCGGGGCCCCGCCGGGCTATGTGGGTTACGAGGAGGGTGGGTATCTCACCGAGTCGGTCAGACGTCGCCCGTACTCAGTGGTCCTCTTTGACGAGATCGAAAAGGCCCACCCCGAGGTTTTCAATGTGCTCTTGCAGATCTTAGATGATGGCCGCATGACCGACGGTCATGGCCGAACCGTTGATTTCAAGAACACCATCATCATCATGACCTCCAACGTGGGAAGCCATTGGATCCATGAGCTGGGTGCAAATGAGCGAGACGAGATGGAAAAGCGTGTCATGGATGCCTTACAGGCCAGTTTCAAACCAGAGTTTCTAAACCGGATCGATGACATCATCATCTTCCACAATCTGGCACCAGAGCAGCTCAGTGCCATTGTGGATATCCAGCTCAGAAGCGTGAAGAAAAGGCTTGAAGACCAGCACATCACCCTGGAGCTTTCGGATGCAGCCAAGGCCCTTTTGGCACGAGAAGGCTTCGACCCAACGTACGGGGCTCGCCCCCTGAAGCGGGCCATCCAGAAACACATTGAAAACCCGCTGGCTATGGAGATGCTCCAGGGGCGTTTCGGGGAAGGTGTCAACATAGTTGCCGATGTGGATGAGGGGAAGATCGTTTTCAAGAGGATGTAATAAAAAGCGCCTAAAGTGAGCTAAAGTGAGCTAAAGTGTCTAAAGTTGTGAATCCACAATCCGCAATCCGCAATCCAAAATCCGATAAGGAGGAATTATGGGTAATTCAGTAAAGACAGCACTTCTTTTAGGGGCATTGACCGGCCTGATCATGGTCATAGGCCGGTACCTGGGTGGAAGTCATGGGATGGTCATCGCGTTTTTCTTTGCCATGATCATGAATTTTGGCAGCTACTGGTTTTCTGACAAAATCGTTTTGAAGATGTACAGGGCCAGACCGGTTTCCGAGGCCGAGGCACCTGGGTTGCACCGGACTGTGAGACAACTGGCCCAGCAAGCAGGCCTTCCCATGCCCAGGATTTGCATCATGCCATCTGAATCCCCAAATGCCTTTGCCACGGGCCGCAACCCGGAGCACGCAGTAGTGGCAGTTACTCAGGGTATCTTAAAATTATTGGACGAAAACGAGCTCAAAGGCGTGTTGGCCCACGAATTGGCCCACGTGAAGCACCGGGACATCCTGATCGGCTCTGTTGCAGCCACGTTGGCCGGAGTCATCATGATGGTCGCCAGTATGGCCAGATGGGCTGCCCTGTTTGGTGGCTTTGGCAGCCGGGATGATGATAACGGAGGCGGTATGATTGGCCTTATTGCCATGTCTATCCTTGCGCCTTTGGCGGCCATGCTCATCCAGATGGCCATATCCCGGTCCAGGGAATACGCGGCCGATGCAGCAGGGGCCTCTTATGCAGGGAGCCCACAGGGGCTTGCGCGTGCCTTACAAAAGATATCTTCGGCCTCCCGGCAGATACCTATGAATGCAGAGCCTGCCACGGCCCACATGTTTATAATGAATCCATTGTCGGGAAAGAGCTTCATGAACCTTTTTGCCACCCACCCGCCGGTTGAAAAGAGGATAGAAAGACTAACAGGCAGGTAATACTGGTAGACCTCAATCATGTGTATGAACCAAAAAGCCCGACTACCCATCAGGTCGGGCTTTTTGGTGTGTGGGCTACTCTGCTCGCGTTGGCCTTTAATGCCTTATATGCCGCATGGAGCAGAGCGCAAAGAGCATAGAGCAATATCAAGAAAAAGCACGTGTCATGCCCTCTGCTCCATGCGCTATGCGCTATGCGCTATGCCTTTCCTGCTACAAATGGCTGGATGCCTACGTTCAGTGATTTCCCTTGCCCTGTGGGGGTGAACTATTACGTATGAGCTACTTGGGCGGAGGCACATCTGCACCGCAGAATTTACAACGCACACTTTCGAGTCTTTTGCTCGCAGGGACAACTTGGTTTCTCTTACATTTAGGACACGTCCGTTTACGTAAAAAAATTGCGCACGCCATCGCAGCTATTGGATTCATTAACTTCCCTCTCTTTCCTAACGCCTACTCGACATGCCGGCGCATGACATTTCTGGTTTGAGCAATCGGTGATGACTGACACACTGACACCTGGGTTGAGCGGTTCAATGTTCACGGTTCCCGGTTGAAGAGCCCTAACAACCATTACGACGCATTCTCAGTGTCGCTATTCAAAACACATGCCTTACAGTTTGTATATTGCACCCCCCTCTTGCTACGGGCCTCACCGCAAGTTTCAGAATATCATAGCCTTTTGGGAATCCTTTGGCAAATTCTTGGTTGAAGTCCTTGCTCGGCTCTTTACAATCTGTAATAAAAGTGGTAAGATAAATTGTAATTTCATTAGGCGGCTAAATCCATTAACGAAAAGGAGGTGGACAAGATGGCAGAGACAGAACGCAAGATTGAATGTGCCCTATGTGGCTACTCGGCTTCAGGCAAATTCGTTGGGGATATCTGCCCCCAGTGTAACATGACCTACTGGAAATGTAGTAAGTGCAGATTCCTGGTGACAGCCGGAAACCCACCGGAGGTTTGCCCTTCATGTGGTGAGAAGACAGATTTTTTAAACGTCACCTGCTATACGCCAGAGTGCGGAGGCCCCGGCCAAGTTGATGGTCGACTACTTTAGATAAAGTGCAATATAGTCCAAGATATTGTCGGGGCGTGTGAGTACAGGAATATTTTTCAAGGAGATATAAGTAAACCCGTGCCCCACACGGCGTTTCGCTATAGGCTTTAAGATAAAGATTTTGGATGCGTTATCGGTCGTCAACGTACGACGAGTACGCCTTCCTCCCTCTAGCCTTCCCAAAATCTTTATCTTAAAGCCTATATGTGTGGGGCACTCGATTCCATGGACGGGGCTTTAGATTCCCCTCTTGCTATACCTCGGAAGGTCATAAATGGCGATTTTCTCGGTGAGTCATGAGCATCAAGAGCAAGGCGCGAAGGCACGGAATAGCTGGCTATTGCAAGCCTGAGCAACGCGGCTATTGATGTTCATGGCCGGCGAAAAAGTGTCATTTATGGCCTTTCGAGGTATAACCCCGTGATAAGAAAATCAACACCCCAGCAACAGTTGATCGCCAGTTTCATTCTTCTGATCCTTGTCGGTTCCGTCACCCTGATGCTTCCCGGCATGACAACGAATGCCGGTATGTCCTATATAGATGCCCTTTTTACTTCCACGTCTGCGGTATGCGTCACAGGGCTTGTCGTAAAGGACACAGGAGGAGATTTTACAAGACTCGGCCAATGGGTGCTCCTGGCGTTGATCCAGTTGGGAGGGCTTGGGATCATGACCTTCTCAACGATTTTTCTTCTCATTCTGGGCAAGCAACCCTCACTGACCCAGGATACGGTGCTTCAAGACACTTTTGCCTGCTCTCCCATGAGGAGCCCCCGCACCCTGATCGTTCCGGTTGTGTTGTTTACTTTTGCTGTGGAATTCGTGGGTGTGGCGCTCTATTTTTTGCACTGGATACGTGAAGTTTCCGTCAATGACGCCATGTTCATCTCCCTCTTTCATGCGGTTTCTGCCTTTTGCAATGCAGGTTTCTGCCTCTTTCCGGATAGTTTCACAAGATACCAGGGAAATATACTCATAAATCTCAATACCGTTTTTCTCATTATTGCCGGTGGCATAGGATTTCTGGTTCTCCTTGAACTCTACCAACGTTTTGGACGAAATAAGGGAAAAAATGGGCGACGAAGGAAGAGTCTTTCCCTGCATGCCAAACTCACGCTTTTAACCACGTCGATCTTGATCCTGGGAGGGGCCGTGTTTTTCTTCCTTGTCGAATACAATGACACTCTAAGTGGTATGGATTTCTCTGATAGGGTTCTCATATCGGTTTTTCAATCGGTCACCGCGAGAACCGCTGGTTTTAACACGGTAAATTTCAGTCTGTTATCAAATGCAACCCTCTTTTTCTTCATTATCCTCATGTTTATTGGGGCTTCACCCGGCTCCTGTGGCGGTGGTATCAAGACCACAACAGCAGCGGTATTCTTTGCGCTTGTTCTGTCCCGGCTGAGGGGACAAACGGATACGATGATTATGAATAGAACCATTTCCAAGCAAGCCACAGCAAGGGCGGTCGCGGTCGTGATATCCTCTGGCCTCGTTATTACGGCCATGGTGGTTATTCTTCTGTTAACGCAGCTTGGCGGCATCTCACATGTGCAGAGCCGGGGGATGTTTCTTGAGTATTTTTTTGAGGCCGTATCAGCCTTTAGCACAGTGGGGCTGTCTATGGGCAAGACGTCCGGCCTGGATGCTATCGGAAAGTCGCTGATCATCGTACTGATGTTTGTTGGACGGCTCGGGCCGCTGACGCTTGCATTTTCTATCCGCCCCAGAGAAACAGCCGCTCACTTGAAGTACAGCGAAGAGGCTGTTATGATCGGTTGAAAGGTTCGGAGGATGCTAACTAGATCTATCAGGGGTGTCACGTGAAGATAGCGGTGTTGGGCTTGGGCAATTTTGGGATGAACGTTGCCAGGGAATTGTATGTTTTTGGACATGACGTGTTGGCTGTTGATGAGAGAGACGCCCTTGTTCAGAAGTGCCAGGAGTTTTCCTCCAGGTCGGTTGTTGCTGACTGCACTGAAAGAGAGGTCCTGGAGAATCTTGGGCTTTCAACGGTTGAGACTGCCGTTGTTAGTATGGGGAACAATCTCTCGGGAAGCATCCTGGCAACTATGCACCTTAACGAGCTTGGGGTGAAGCATATAATCGTCAAGGCGATCGATGATGACCACAAGAAGATCCTGGAAAAGGTGGGCGCCACCCAGGTCATGTTCCCTGAAAGGGAGATGGCCCTAAAATTAGCACGAAGCATCACCACGCCCAATGTTCTGGATTATCTTCCTTTAACGAATACTTTTTCCATCATGGAGGTCATTCCACCCAAGGACTTTGTGGGAAAGTCCTTGAGCGATCTTGATTTAAGAAAAAAATATCAGATCCAGGTTATCGGCATACAAGACACAGTGGAAGACGTAATCAGTATGGTCGTTTCTCCCAGCCAACCGATCAAAGCAACTGACAGGCTAATCATTCTGGGCAAACAGGCACACCTGCAAGAGATGAAAGGACTCAGTGGTCCGTAGGGCAGAGACGATCAGGGAGGGTGCGACTTGAGACGATTTCATTTGAAAAGTCCAATATATTAAAGGTCATGTCTCATCGTATGCCCACAAAAGAACGGGATATAATCCTCGATTCAACTACCGAGGGTGTTTTTACGGGCGTATCCAGAACTTGGGGGATGCATCCTCTTGAAATCACCTGCGCCGCATTTGTGGAGTATTGGAGTACATCAAGTGCCTAAAGTTGAAAGACAAAACGAGTAATAAAACAGTTTTTCAAATCCTTAATTTTAGCTCACTTTAGACACTTTAGGCACTTTAGCTCACTTTTCTTCCATTGCCTGCCAAATTCCAGAATGATGCGGAAAAGTTGTTGTCTCCCCTCAACTGTTAGATACGCCCGGCATCTCCCCGAGCCGCTATGTTCCTCTGCCTGCATTAACTGCCCGAAACAGACAGAGTTCATGTCCCTCAAGCAGATGGAAGCCGCCTTCCTGATGAACGCTCTTCGACGTAACAACTGGAGCCGCCTGCAAACGGCCAGTCAGCTCGGCATCCACAAGACCACACTATTCCGCAAGATCAAGTCCTTGGGTTCAAGTACCTCCGTGCGGGAAAGATGCCTAATTTCCCTGGTACCCGTTCACAGTTCACTGTTGTCCGTTGTCCGTTATTGGTTATTCGTTGTCTGCTCCGACATCTGTCCTCTGACCTCCGACCTCAGGTTGTTCCCTCTGTGGCGGAAGCCATTGGGAAGGCCGCCCGCCTCTCCGATGACTGTTGCTCAAAATATCCCGGATGCCAGGGCAATCGTCGTGACTTTGCCAAAAAAATCGTGTAGAGACTTCAGTCTGACAGGAGGAATCAAACATGAAAATTGCTGTAAGCTCCAACGGGAAGAACCTGGATTCACAAATCGATCCGCGTTTTGGTCGATGTGCGTATTTCTTGATCATCGAGACAGATGATATGAATTTTGAGGCCTTCAAAAATGACAATCTTGCACTGGCTGGAGGCGCTGGCATTCAATCGGCACAGTTCGTGGCATCAAGGGGCGCTAAAGCTGTAATAACGGGAAATTGCGGCCCCAATGCAGTGCAAGTCCTTTCTGCTGCCGGCATTGAAATATTTGTAGGTCAAAACGGAGGAGTCAGGGATGCCGTAGAAAGGTATAAAAAGGGTGACATGACGTCCACAACCGGGGCCAATGTGGCTGATCATTATGGTATGGGGGGCGGCTATGGTAAGGGCTATGGTATGGGTATGGGGCGTGGCATGGGTCGGCGTATGGGTATGGGGGGCGTCACGGGCGGTTCCGGCCCTCTATCCAGAGAGGAAGAGTTGAATCAATTGAAGGACAAGGTGGATGAGTTACACAATCAAATTGAAGTCATTGAATCCAGGATCAAGGATGTAGAGAAAAAGTGAGAGCCGAAAGGGCGTGAAAAATGACATGGAACGCGTGGCCTTTTTGGGAAGGTCCACTTTGATCCCGGCTTTACCAGGGCCATGCTTCACCCCGAAGCCATTGTGGAATTTGACAGCACTAAAAACACTAAATAAGGAGGGAAGTAAAATGCCAAGAGGAGATGGAACAGGTCCAAGAGGTCAAGGCGCTGGAACAGGTAGAGACATGGGGCGAGGCGGCGGTGGACGCGGCAGATCTGGCGGCTTTGCCGCAGGCCCTGGTGGAGATTGCGTTTGCCCAAGCTGTGGTGAACGGGTCCCCCACCAAATTGGAACCCCTTGCTTTGAGCAAAAATGCCCCAAGTGCGGGGCCACCATGACACGGGGGTAGGTGTTGAGCTTAGGGGCTTCGCCCCAATTGGCCTCCGGCCCGTAGGGCCTACGCCCCGGAGGGAGTGTTGGAGTGATGGAGTACTGGAGTACTGGAATCAGGACACATTGTTTGCTGCCCACCACTCCAATACTCCGCGACCCATTGCCTGCCAAATTCCAGAAGGATGCGGAAAAGTTGTTGTCTCCCCCCAACTGTTAGATACGCCCGTTAGAGGATTGGCTGCATTCTTTAAGATACCCACCATGGCCTGCGTCAACAAATTTGATCTGAATGAGGAGATGACAGATCAGATCGAAGACTATTGTGTAAAACACCAAATCGAGATCGTGGGTCGTATTCCCTATGTTACGGCAGTCACCCACGCCATGGTAGCCGGAAAGAGTGTTGTCGAATTCACCG
Source organism: Deltaproteobacteria bacterium (assembly GCA_030592345.1). Taxonomy (GTDB): domain Bacteria; phylum Desulfobacterota; class Desulfobacteria; order Desulfobacterales. The sequence continues at coordinate 25,217 of JAUVJO010000002.1, read as the reverse complement.
ATGGCAGTGTATTTAATGCCATTAAGGGAATATGGCACAAGGTCGAGCAGACGTTGAAAGGCTGAGGTAACTGGTAACGGAGGAGTGGGATGGGTCAGGCATCGTTTTCAGATATTGTAATAGTATCATGCGGAACTCTGAGTCTCGAGCTCAGATATTTACAGAAAAGTGGATTTCTGGATGCAAGACACGTCTTTTATAGCACTCCAGGGCTTCACGAGAGACCACGAGAACTGGAGCGACAACTGATCCATAGAATCAGCAAGGCCAAGGAAAAGGCGGACAGGGTACTCGTGGTCTATGGTGGCAAGTTCTGCTACGTTAATGGACATAACCCCACTCGAACTATTAAAAAGATCATCGAAGAGCAGGGACCCAATGTGGTGAGGGTTGATGCCACCCACTGCATGGACATGCTAGCCAACGAAGAACAACGGGAAAAAATCGCACAGGAAATGGCCGGCGGGGAAAAGGTGTGGTGGATGACGCCGGGCTGGGTCAAGTTTCGGCATTATGTGTTTAAGGGGTGGGATAAGGGGCTTGCCAATGAGAATTTCCCACGGCATACCGGAGGGGCCATTGTCCTTGATGCAGTGGGCTACATTGAGCGATATATGGCCGAACGCCCTGAAGAGTTCCTGGAATACTCTGACTGGATGGGGATACCTATCCATGCCTATCCTGTTACACTGGATCGTTTCAAGTCCCTGCTTATTGAGCAAGCCAATAAATTGCATAAGAGATAAGCCGTAAGTCAGCTACAACTAATCGATTTAACCCGCTATCAAATAGTCAACTGTTATATGGGGCGGGTTGGATTAATCAACTCAGGCGGAGCCTCCGGTAAAAACGATCTGGCGCAGGCTGTACGGACAGCCGTAATTAACAAAGGCGTCGGCGGGATGGGACTGATTTGCGGACGTAAAGCTTTCCAAAAACCAATGGATGTCGGTATTGAATTAATAAATGCAATCCAAGATGTATATATGGAAAATAGAATTATAATAGCCTGATTATAATAACTCTGTAACTTCTCAAAAAGTCCGGGTACACTTGAGGTTATGGCAACAAGCCTCCGGGCAAGTCCCGCCTTGGGTGGGATGAACTTCGGCCTCCAAGATTTTAGAAGACACGATATAGAGCTTGCGGGCCCAATTCCTTAATAATAGGAGGTTTTCACATGGTCAAGACCCTCCATATTAGCAAGAAAAAGAAAGGCGACCGACCTTTGTCTGAACGGGAGGCGGCCATGGCCGCACAAGATCAGATCATCAAAGACTCCTTATCCTTAGTAAAACACAAATTCCTGGTCATGAGTGGCAAAGGAGGTGTTGGCAAGACAAGCGTTGCCGCTAATCTGGCCATGGCCCTTTCAAGGCAGGGGGCCAGAGTGGGCCTTATGGATGTAGATCTACATGGCCCTGACATTCCCAGAATACTGGGTCTTAAGGGGGTTCTTGAGGCTAGCGTTGATGGACAAATAAAACCCAAGCCTTATTCAGATAACCTGGAAGTCGTCTCCGTTGGATCAATGGCCGGAGATCCGGATAAGGCCGTGATCTGGCGTGGACCTTTGAAGCTGCAAGTCATCCGGCAGTTTATTTCTGGCGTACAGTGGGGAAAGTTGGATTATCTCATCATTGATTCGCCACCCGGAACGGGGGATGAGCCGCTCACCGTGGCTCAAACCATTCCAGATGCCAAGGCGATCATCGTGACCATGCCCCAGGAGATGTCTTTAGATGACGTCAGGAAATCGATCAATTTCTGCAAGACCGTTAAAATGCAAATCTTTGGATTGATAGAAAATATGAGCGGTTTTGTGTGCCCTCATTGCGGGAAGTCTATTGATTTGTTTGGTACCGGAGGCGGTTCCAGAACTGCCACGGCAATGAATATCCCTTTTTTGGGTCAAATCCCTCTGGACGGTAAAATGGTGAAGTCTGCTGACGCGGGGGAATCGTACATGGAAAAATATCCGGATTCAGAGGTAACCAGAGCATTCAACCAAGTTGTTGAAAAAATTATGGAGGGAGAATAAAATGAATTTTGAAGAACTCATCAAGGCGCCCAGCGATGAAGGAAGCGAGAAACATGTCCCTGACATCGAGATCGGTACGGGATATAAATCAGGGAAAGACATCGTGCGTGTAGTTGTGGGTCATGATACACCTCACCCTAACACGCTTGAACACCACATTGTATGGATTGAACTCTATGGAGTGAGAAAGGACAACAATCAGGTGATTACTCTGGGTCGTGCCGCCTGGGCTCCGGTCTACAGCAACCCTAACGTCCGCTTTCAAATTAACCAGATCGGCGATTTTAAGTCTTTTTACGCTCTGACCTACTGCAATATCCATGGGTTGTGGGGAAACTCCCTTGAGGTGGAGAAATAGCGCCAAACAGTTGTTTTCCCACAGCGTCAAAGATTCCATCCTTATCAAGATATTCAATCTTGCCTTTGGGGTTGCAACAGGGGCTGCCCTTTTTGGCCTGGGGTTTTGACATGAAGTGTGCCGAAATGCAAATGACGTTCGTTCACTACATCGTAGCCCTTCCAGAGCAGTGAAGGAAAAGCCGGGCCCAACAGCCCCACTGAGCACCCTTCCAGGGCAGCCCGGGAGCCAATCATGGCCAACAAGATCGCGGGATTTTCCTTATGGTTCCGTTTTTATGATAATGTCATTTTGAAGATGTACCGTGCCCGCCCGAAAAGACTTGAATAGACTTTACCCCCGCTAAGAACAAAAAAGCCCGACCTGTTAAAAGGTCGGGCTTTTTTTGTCTGATGTTATTTGCCGAATTCTATGCCGGCTTAAAGATCATGAGCCACACCTGGGCAATGATTATGCTTATGATCATGTATGGAAAGGCCGTTTTCATGAAGCCGCCAAAGGATATCTTGTAGCCCTTGGACTCTGCAATACCCATGGTGACCACGTTGGCCGAAGCGCCGATGATGGTGCCGTTACCGCCAAAGCACGCACCCAGGGCCAATGCCCACCACAGTGTGTTTTCAGCGCCCGGAATGACCTTTGTAAGATAGGCCACGATCGGGAGCATGGTGGCCGTAAACGGTATGTTGTCCACAAAGGCGGACATGATGGCTGCGACCCAGAGGATCAAGGTCATGGACATCAGATAATTCCCACCTGAAAGATCCAGTATCCAGTCGGCAACAACGGCAAGGAGACCGGCCTCTTCCACCGCACCCACCAACATAAAGAGGAAGATAAAGAACATCAGGGTGGGCCATTCAATATCTTTTTCAATCAGATGGAGAATATCCACCTTTCCCGTGACAACACCTATGGTAAAGAGGATGCTCGCGCCGGTGAGGGCCGCGATGCTGACTTCCATGTGCCAGTAACCGTGGGAAAGGAAGAGAAAGACAGCAAAGCCCAAGACAATCAGACCGTATGTGAGCAGGGTGGGATCGTAGATCTTGTATTTTTCTTTCAATTCTGCCGTAAATTCCTCCACATTGGCAACCGAGGCCTGGGCCTTTGTAAATTCCTTGCCCCAGACCAGCTTGGTGTATACGAACAAGACGCCCATGCAGACCGTGCAAACCAGGGCCAGGGCGATCACGAAGTCCATAAAGGAGAGGCCTGCAAAAGAGCCGATCATGATATTGGGCGGGTCGCCAATCAGGGTAGCCGTGCCTCCCACGTTAGATGCCAGGACCAGCGGGATCAACAAATGGAGGGGATTGAGACTACAGGAAAGGGATATCTCGATGGCCACACCGGTCAGTAGCAGCATGGTCGTCACATTATCGAGAAATGCCGAGGAGACTGCCGTAAAGGTCATCAAGAGGATGGTCAAGATAAAGACCTTTCCTTTGGCCAGCTTGTAGGAGATATAGGCACACCATTGGAAGACACCGGTGTTTTTAAGCACACCCACGATGATCATCATGCCCATCAAGAGAAAGACCACATTCATGTCAATGGAACGGATGGCCCGCTCAAAGGAGTAGATGCGCCACTCGGGCCAAACCGTGCCGACGGTATATGAGAGGCACATCATCATTGCGGCCCCCAGCATGGCAGCAATCGTACGATGCAGGAGCTCAAAGGCGATCAGCACGTAAGCCAGGATAAAGACAACAGTGGAGATCCAGAACGCAGGACCCAGGACCCGGTCGAGGGAGACCTCCTCGGCCACATAGTAGTGCTTGTCCTTTCGGGCAAAGTCCTCTCCGGGAAAGTGTATGGTTTTGGTCCCGAAGCTTGTTTTGCGGATCTTCATGTCGAATTTGGCAGCCTGCATGGTGCCTGCTTCGACCATGAACTCGATCAGATAGTGTCCGTTTCCTCCTGTCTCAACATGGGCCATGTCATGGCCATTCATATGCACCGTGATCACTGCTTCTGAGACCGGTTCTTTATGGGAATCGATGATGGTCCCCGAGATGGTCACATGGTCTCCACCTTCGATATGGACCGCCTCGTGGCCCTTCTTTCCCCCGTGACCGGCAAAGGCAAACGTGCATAGAAAAGACAGTAAAATCGTTACTGTCGCAAACAATAGAGATTTTTGTGTACGCATGAAAGATCCTCCTCTTCCCCTTTTTTCCTGAGTAAAGGTCCCCCTCAAAGACCTACCCGGAAGCATAGTTATTTTACCAAAATTACTTTGGGCTGATAGCATAAAACGATTCTTCGGTCAATCTATTTTTGAGCATGGTAGTGTACTTTGTGTAGCATTGATGGGCGGATTTTACGATTTGACACGATAGCTGGTGGGTGGTAGGGGATGAACTAGGGGCTTCGCCCCAATGGAATAGTGGAATGATGGAATGATGGAATAATGGGTTGAAAGGAATGAAAACAATCAAAAGATGATCCTTTTCCGTTTCTAGCCTCAGTATTTCACCCTTCCATTATTCCATGTATCAGGTAGTAGATAATCAGAAAGTGCTAGTATTTCAACAGGTTGTAGAAATTCCGAAACGTTGGCCTTGAGAGTTATATGGAACCTGAAACCTTTTTTATCCGCTCCGTGATGGTCCAGAATGTCATCATGGGGGTTATCGTGGCGATTATTGTGGTGGTTCTGGTCCGTTGCATCCGGAAGCAGAACTTCACTCACGTGATCCTTGTGGTTGCCTGGGGGCTGATTGCCTTATGGTTTTTTAACGGCCCTTTCTGGGGGTTCAGTGCAGTAACGGCCAGCCCTAAGGGCCTTGAGATTCATTACGGCTTTTTGTCGGTTTTCAGGAATACGACATTGCCTGTCAGCAGCCAATGGAAGATCCGCAGGTATTTGGGTGGAATCCGGAAGCTGAAGAATCTCTTCTACTTCCATCTACCGGAACACGATAGCCTGAAAGTGCGAGGCCCTGACAAGATCGAGATCATGAAGGCCCTGGGGGCCGCCATCGACCGTCTAAACGGAAGATCCATGGGCGAAATAGAAGAGCGGCCGGTGAATATGTAGTTCCTCAGTTTTAAAATCAGTGCTTTTTCTGGGGAAAAAAATAAAGACAATCACGAAAACACGAAAGAGGGAAAACACGAAATGTTATTTTCTTTTTTCGTACCTTCGTACTTTCGTGATATTTTTTTTTAGTTCCGGCTTGTCCGGGTTAGGCAGATATGAAGATTCACGAATATCAGGCAAAGGAGATCTTTTCGCGATTTAAGATCCCTGTCCCTCGGGGCTCGGTGGCCTTTGATGCAAAAGAGGCCGGGAATATCGCTGAGGAGATCGGTGGCAGTCGTTGGGTGGTTAAGGCCCAGATACATGCCGGAGGCCGTGGCAAAGGTGGTGGCGTGCGTGTGGCAGAAACGCCGGAGGCCGTGGCCGAGACAGCCAAAGAGATGCTCGGCATGACCCTGGTGACCCCTCAGACAGGCCCGCAGGGAAGACGGGTCAGCAAAGTCCTGGTGGAAGAGGCCCTTGCTGTCAAACAGGAGTTTTATGTTGGGGCAGCCGTTGATCGGGCAAGACAATCGCCGGTAATGATCGGAAGTTCCGAAGGCGGCATGGGAATCGAGGAGTTGGCCGCGAGCCGTCCTGAGGCAATCGTCAGAGAGTGGGTCGATGTAGGTATCGGGCTTCCGGCCTTTCAGGCACGAAATCTTGTCTTTGGGCTGGGGATAGACGCGAGTCTTGTGCGGGTCGGCACAGGGATATTTTTACAACTCTACAGGCTTTTTGAATCGTTCGATTGTATGCTGGTGGAGATCAACCCACTGGTTGTGACAGAGGCAAACCAGATCTTTGCCCTGGATGCCAAAATCGAGTTCGATGATAATGCCCGGTATCGCCACAAGGACCTGCAGGAGCTGGACGATCCCGGCGAGCAGGAATCCCTGGAGCTCGAAGCCTCAGAGCACCGCCTGAACTACATCCGCATGGAGGGAAACGTTGGGATCATGGTAAATGGCGCAGGGCTTGCCATGGCGACCATGGACCTGATCAAGCAGGCCGGGGCAAAGCCGGCCAATTTCCTGGACGTGGGTGGCGGGGCCACCACAGAGATGGTGACCAAGGGCTTTGAGATCATTCTTGGGGACAAAAGTGTTCGGGGTATCCTGATCAACATATTTGGCGGCATACTTAGATGTGACGTTTTGGCCAATGGGGTGGTGGAGGCAGCCAGGAACGTGGCGATCAATGTGCCCGTGGTGGTCCGTCTCGACGGCACAAATGTGGAGGAAGGCCGTGATATCCTGGCAGCCTCCGGACTCGATTTTGTGGTTGCCGACAGCATGGCTGATGCAGCGGAGAAGGTCAGGGGAATCGTATAGTGTTGCGGAGTGTGGAATGCGGAGAGTGGAATAAGTAACAAATGACCAATGATAAATGATAAATGACCAATGATAAATGACGAGTGACAAATGACTATATTAATTGACAAAAACACGCGCCTTCTTGTCCAGGGAATCACGGGGAGGGAAGGAAGTTTTCATACGAGGCAGTGCGTGGCCTACGGGACGAACGTGGTGGCAGGGGTAACCCCTGGCAAGGGGGGGCAGAATCTGGACGGGATACCGGTCTTTAACACGATTCATGAGGCAGTTGAAAAGACCGGTGCCAATGCCAGCTTAATTTTTGTGCCGTCTCCATTTGCGGCAGATGCGATCATGGAATCTGCTGCAGCAGGGCTTGAACTGACCGTTTGCATTACAGAGGGGATCCCTATCCATGACATGATGAAGGTGGTCCCGTTTTTGAAACGCCATAACTGCCGCCTCATCGGCCCGAACTGCCCGGGAGTGATTTCACCTGGTTTCTCAAAGGCCGGTATCATGCCCGGACAGATCCATAAGGAGGGTTCCATAGGCGTGGTATCAAGGAGCGGGACGCTTACCTACGAGGTGGTCAATCAACTTACCCAGAGCGGACTTGGGCAGAGCACGTGCATCGGGATCGGGGGCGATCCTATCATCGGTTCCACGTTTGTGGATATCCTGGAGTTGTTCGACAAAGACCCTGAGACCGAAGGTGTGGTGCTCATCGGAGAGATCGGTGGCAGCGATGAGGAAGTGGCTGCCGAATACATCAAAAACTATTTCAAAAAGCCTGTGCTCGGATTCATTGCAGGCCTTACCGCCCCGCCAGGAAAGCGTATGGGTCACGCTGGTGCCATCATATCAGGGAGCGGAGGAACAGCCAAAGAAAAGATCGCTGCCATGAAAAAGAGCGGCATTCACGTGGTGGAACACTTAGGAGAGCTGGGCAAGGAGGCCAGAGAGGTGTTTTGATGTAGGAGCTGAAGGTTCAAAGCTGAAGGCTCAAGGCTGAAAGCTCAAGGCTGAAAGCTCAAGGCTGAAAGCTCAAGGCTGAAAGGTAAAGGCTGAAAGCTCAAGGCTGAAAGGTAAAGATCAACGATTTGCAGAGTCGCTCTACGTTGTTTTGTGATGCTGTACGCTGTCAAACAAGGGGAATTCCCTTTTTTCAGCATTCAGCATTCAGCATTCAGCTTTGAGCTTTGAGCTTTCAGCATCGTCCTTCCACTTTCTCACTCCTTGGTTCTTCGCCTCCGTCTGATCCGGGTCGCAATTTTCAAGCGTTAAATAGTTGACTTTTTGATGGCATATAGTTTAAGGCTAAAAAAAAGTAATTGAATCGGATTCCGCGACGAAGGGAGAGAGAACATGAGCACAATAACAAAAACAAAGACGGTTGAAGGAAATGAAGCGGCAGCCCATGTGGGATATGCCATGAGTGATGTGGCGGCGATCTATCCGATTACGCCATCGAGCAGTATGGGGGAGTACTGCGATGAATGGGCAGCCCACGGACGCAAGAATATATTCGGCCAGGTTTTAAAGATCATGGAGATGCAGTCAGAAGCCGGTGCGGCCGGGGCCGTTCACGGTGCGGCTTCTGCTGGCACCCTGCCTACAACCTTTACGGCGTCCCAGGGCCTGCTACTCATGATACCGAACATGTACAAGATGTCGGGCGAGATCATGCCGGCTGTCTTTCATGTCTCGGCCCGGGCGGTTGCAGCACATGCCCTTTCTATTTTCGGAGACCATTCGGATATCAATGCTGTCAAGCAGACCGGCTTCTCCCTGCTTGCTTCGGCATCTGTTCAGGAAAACATGGATCTCGCCCTCGTGGCCCATCTTGCGAGCATTCGGGCAAGCCTTCCTTTTCTTCACTTCTTTGACGGATTCAGGACGTCTAATGAAATACAGAAGATAGCGTTTATAGACTATGATGATATGGCAAACCTGGTGGACTGGGAGGCGATTGATGAGTTTAGAAGCCGTTGCATGAACCCTGAATACCCGCAATTAAGGGGAACGGCCCAGAACCCTGATATATTTTTCCAGAGCCGGGAGGGGTCGAATCCGTATTACCAAAGGATTCCCAATATCGTGGCCGAAGAGATGCAAAAGGTGAGTGCCCTGACAGGCCGTTCATACAATCTTTTCGATTACGTAGGAGACCCTGAAGCGGACAGGGTCATTATCTCTATGACATCGAGTTGTGATGTGATCGAGGAGACGGTCCATCACCTGAACGGACTGGGCGAGAGAGTCGGACTCATCAAGGTGAGGCTCTACCTTCCGTTTTCCAAAGAGCACTTTTTGAGGGCTCTTCCGGCCACGGGCAAGAGTATAGCGGTCCTTGACAGGACAAAGGCCCCCGGGGCCGTTGGTGAGCCACTCTATCAGGATATATGCACGGTCTTTCAGGAAAGAGGGGAAACCCCGGTCATTGTTGGGGGTAGATACGGCCTGGGAAGCAAGGATTTTACGCCGACCATGGTCAAGGCCGTGTTTGATAATCTCCGCGCATCAGCCCCAAAGAACCACTTCACTGTCGGCATTGTAGACGATGTTTCACATACCTCTCTTGAACCTGGCGATGAGATCCATCCGAAGTCCGAAGGTACGGTACGTTGCAAGTTTTGGGGACTCGGAGCCGATGGCACGGTCGGGGCGAACAAAAACGCCATCAAGATCATCGGCGAAAACACCGACATGTACGCACAGGCATATTTTTCCTATGATGCCAAGAAATCAGGTGGGATCACGATATCGCATCTTAGATTTTCGCCACACAGGATACAGTCCCCATATCTGTTGATCCAGTCTGACTTTATTGCGTGCCATAACCCTGCTTTTCTCACTAAATATGAGATCCTGGAGGGGATCAGGGACGGAGGCTCTTTTTTGCTCAACTCGCCATGGACGGTAAAAGAGATGGGCACAAAGATCCCTGATCACATGAAAAGAACCATTGCCCGGAAAAACCTGGATTTCTACAATATTGATGCGGAAAAAATCGCCGCTCAAGTGGGCCTGGGCGGTCGAATAAACATGGTCATGCAGGCGGCATTTTTTCAGATAGCAAATGTGATTCCTTCCCAGGAGGCACTCAAATACATTAAGGAAGCGATCAAAAAGACTTATGGGAAAAAGGGTGAGAAGATCGTACAGATGAACATAGATGCCGTGGACAAGGCGTTAGGGGCGCTAAAAAAGATTAAGGTCCCGCAATCGTGGGTCGCTGCCGGCCACGAGGCCTATCTGGAAGCGGATGAGCCCGAGTTTGTAAGCAAAGTGATGCGGCCCATGCTGGCGCAACAGGGAGACAAGCTCCCTGTGAGTGCCTTCAGCCCGGACGGCATATTTCCCACAGCAACGACCAGGTATGAAAAAAGAGGGGTTGCCATCAATGTGCCCGAGTGGATCCCCGAAAATTGCATACAGTGTAATCAATGCGCGTTTGTTTGTCCACATGCTGTCATCCGTCCGATCCTGGCAGACGAAGGGGACCTGCATGATGCCCCGAAGGATTTTGTGACCTTGAAGGCCACGGGCAAAGAATTGAAGGGGTTGAGGTTCCGGGTTCAGATCAGTTCGCTTGATTGTACGGGTTGCGGAAACTGTGCTGATATCTGTCCGGCCAAGAAAAAGGCCCTGGTCATGCGGCCGCTGGCCACCCAAACAGAAGCGCAAGTCCCGAATCACAAGTTTTCTGCCGAGCTCCCGATCCTGGGCGATCTGATGCCTGCCACTTCGGTTAAAGGCAGCCAGTTCCGACAGCCACTCTTTGAGTTTTCAGGGGCCTGCCCGGGCTGTGGTGAGACCCCTTATATTAAAGTCATCACCCAGTTGTATGGTGATCGCATGATGATCGCTAATGCTACTGGTTGCTCCTCCATCTATGGGGGATCAGCACCGAGTTGTCCATATACGGTCAATGAAGACGGGCATGGTCCTGCCTGGGCCAATTCCCTTTTCGAGGACAATGCAGAGTACGGCCTTGGCATGGAGTTGGGTGTGACCCAGAGGAGGGAGAAGCTGGCTGACCTTATTCGTGAGGCCGCAAATACCAAAGTTTCAAAAGAGTTGAAAGAGGTGTTTAGTCAGTGGATCGAGAACATGAACGATGGTGATAAGTCCAGGGAGTACGGCCGCAAGATAGATGAGCTTGTCCAACTGGAGCTGATCGATCAAGATGGTGTCGCCAATGGCTTGCTGAGCGAAATCCTTGATCGAAGTGATTACCTCGTCAAAAAATCGATCTGGGTCTTTGGTGGTGATGGCTGGGCCTATGACATCGGGTACGGCGGATTGGATCATGTGATTGCCACGGGCCATGACATCAATATCCTGGTCCTGGACACGGAAGTCTATTCCAACACGGGCGGCCAGTCTTCAAAGGCAACACCCACGGGAGCTGTGGCCAAATTCGCAGCAGGTGGTAAACCGACCTGCAAGAAAGACCTGGGAAGAATGGCCATGACTTATGGGTATGTGTATGTGGCATCTGTTGCCATGGGCGCCAGCAAGAATCAACTGATGAAGGCATTGGTTGAGGCCGAAACCTATAAGGGACCGTCTCTGATCATAGCCTATTCGCCCTGTATCAACCACGGGATCAACATGAGCCGGAGCCAACACGAGGAGAAGCGGGCTGTGGATGCGGGATACTGGACCCTGTACCGATATGACCCCAGGCGCAAGGAAGAAGGCAAGAATCCCTTTATCCTCGATTCCAAGGAACCAAAGGCTGATTTCCAGGAATTCCTCATGGGCGAGGTGCGTTACTCCAGCCTGACAAGGACCTTCCCGGAAAACGCAAAAACCCTTTTTCAAAAGGCCGAGGAGGACATGAGAGAAAGATACGAGACGTATAAACATATGGCGGGAGAGGAAGAAGCTCAAGGCTTAGATCTGGAAGGTGAAAGCTGAAAGGTGAAAGCTCAAAGCTCAAAGCTGAAAGCTCAAGGTTGAAAGGTGAAGGATCAAGGCTAAAAGCTCAAGGCTTCAAATCCTGACCTGAACAGACAGGCCGCTTGGGCGATTGACCCGAGCGGCTTTTTTCGTCATTTGTGACTTGCTGCGGATTGTGTCTCTAGTGACAAATGACCACTGATCAATAACAACCAACTTTAGGCACTTTCAACTTAATTATGCAACACACCATCACCTTTGAACCGTCAAATGTTTCGATTCGTGTTGACAGGGGCACGAACTTGTTGGAGGCGGCCCTTGCGGCCGGCGTGCACATCAATGCCTCGTGCGGCGGGCAGGGTGTTTGCGGCAAGTGCCAGGTCATCATAGAGGCAGGGGATGTTGAGAGCGAAAAGACGGAAATGATAAGTCAGGAAAAATACGAACAGCGATGGCGCCAGGCCTGTAAGACCTTTGTTCTTTCTGACTGCACTGTGCGGATTCCTGTTGAGTCAAGGGGCCTGAAACGGGTTGTCACGCAACAACTCGACATGAGTAAGACTGAGCGCAAGATTTCTCCCCTTGATACAAAGGTCTTGGCTGTAGGCTGGCAGTTTGACCCTGCCACCATCAAGGTGCCGGTACGACTTACCCCGCCCACGCTGAAGGATAACATAAGCGACCTGGCTCGCCTTTTAAAGGGCCTGAGGAAAGAGCATCATATTGACAATATTGCGGTAGACATCGGAGATCTCAGGACCATGCCACGGCTTTTGAGGAAGAGTGATTGGTCTGTTACGGCTACGATGGTGGCAGCCCCGGAGTCTGGGACCATATCATCCTCACAAGGCCAGACCCGACCATTGAGACTGGTCCGTTTGGAGCCTGGCGACACCTCGGGCCAGAATCTTGCCATTGTGTTGGACATTGGAACGACCACAGTGTGCGCTGAGCTTCTTGATCTTAAGACCGGAAAGGTCATTGCCGAGACGGCTGAATATAACAAGCAGGCTGATTATGGAGAGGATGTAATTACCCGTATCGTGTATGCGCAAAAGCCCGGGGGGAGAGAAAAGCTGCAATCCCTGGTCGTATCTTCGGTCAATCAGGTGATTAGCGAGATCTTGACCCAGACGGGGAGCTCAAAAGAAAGTGTCTCATACATTGCTTGCGCCGGCAACACTACTATGACACATCTTTTGCTCGGTTTGGAAACACGCTATATTCGGGAATCGCCGTATGTGCCGGCAGCCAATTACGTGCCATCGGTCTGGGCGTCCGATATTGGCATTGATGTGCCAGATCGTGTGCGGCTTCAGAGTTTTCCTTTGGTAGCGAGTTATGTTGGGGGAGATATTGTCTCTGGCATACTGGGCTCTGGCGTGTTTCAAAAAAAGGAACTCACCCTCTATATGGACATCGGCACCAACGGTGAGATCGTTCTCGGAAACAGTGATTGGCTGGTGTGCGCAGCGTGCTCCATGGGGCCTGCCTTTGAGGGGGGTGGCATCAAACATGGTATGCGGGCGGACAAGGGGGCTATTGAAGGGTTCCACCTCAATCCGCTCACCCTGGAGCCTATGGTTATTACGGTCGACAGGAAAAAGCCCCGTGGTATCTGCGGGTCCGGCCTGATCAGCATCCTTTCAGAGTTGCTCAGCGGATGTGTTATTGATCCAAATGGCAAGTTTTATATCAACCTGTCTTCAGATCGCATGCGGCAAGGGCGGTTCGGGTGCGAATATGTATTGGCATGGGCTAGAGACTCAGGCACCGGGCATGATATCGTCATTACCGAGGTCGATATTGAGAATCTGATGCGCGGCAAAAGTGCACTTTTTGCCGGATGTTTGACACTCCTTGATACTATGTCACTTTCTTTCGATGACCTGGACAGGGTGATCGTGGCTGGTGCTTTTGGCCGGTACATAAACCTTGAAAAGGGAAAACGGATCGGTTTGTTTCCGGACATTCCAGTTAAAAAGTTCCACTTCCTTGGAAACGGATGCCTTCTGGGGGCACGACTGATTTGTCTTTCCAAAGGCATGGTCAGCGAGGCAGAACGGATTGCAAAAATGATGACCAATGTCGAGTTGAGCGACAACCAATCATTCATGGACAACTATATAGGCGCCCTTTTTCTTCCTCACACAGAAGCCCGTTTTTTTCCGCATGTAAGCAAGCTCCTTCAATCGAACTGTCAAATGATCTACAAGGCGAGGGAGGCCGCATGACGATGATCGTTGCCATGGCCGGCAAGGGCGGCACCGGTAAGACCACGGTTGCAGGTCTTTTAATAAAGTTTTTCTTGAAAAATGATATTAAGCCTGTCCTGGCTGTGGATGCAGATGCCAACGCGAATTTAAATGAGGTCCTTGGCCTCGAGGTAGAGACAACCCTGGGTGAGGCCAGGGAGGGGCTCAAAGATGGTGTGCCCCCTGGGATGACCAGGGATGTTTATATGGAATATAAGGTTGCCGAGTCTCTGATAGAGGCAGAGGGGTATGACCTGATCGTTATGGGACGTCCTGAAGGCCCGGGGTGTTATTGTCATGCCAACACGCTTCTCTCCCGGTTCATGGAGATACTGTGCGAAAACTACCGTATTATTGTGATGGACAATGAGGCAGGCATGGAGCATATCAGTCGGCTGGTCGCCCGTCGCGCTGACATTTTGCTCATCGTATCTGATCCTACCCAAAGGGGGATCATTGCAGCAAAGCGGATTCGTGATCTTGCCAGGGAGCTTAAGCTTGGTATCAAGAATGACTATGTGATCATAAACCGTGTCAACGGCGAGCTACCCGCTGCGATCAAGGCCGCCGTCAAAGCTGCCGGGTTGAACCTGGCCGGGTGTGTGCCGGAAGACGAGTTGATCGCCCAATACGACACCGAAGGACGGCCCACCATAGAATTGCCCGATAATGCCAGGTCGGTTGTGGCGCTGAATCAGATTTTCGAGGCGATCGTTAGGATTGATGATTGATGATTGGTAACCGTTCACGGGTTCGGGGTTCAGGGTTCACCGAAACTCTGAACCTGTAAACGCCTAATATTTGACCAATGACCAATGACCAATGACCAGTGACCAATGACCAATGACCAATTGAATGCTTCGAGAACTCGCCATAAGAAATTTCGCTATCATTGACGACCTTTCGATCAGTTTTGACGACGGCCTCACAGTGTTGACCGGAGAGACAGGGGCCGGAAAATCGATTATTATCAATGCTGTTAACTTGATTCTCGGGAGCCGGGCCTCGCCCGAACTGATTCGGACCTCTGAAAAGACGGCCGAACTGGAAGCACTCTTTGAAGTCCCTCCTGAGAGCCCGGCAGCAAGGAGCGCCGGGGAACTGGGGTTCGATATGTCAGAGGGTCTTCTGGTCCGGCGCATGATCCAGAGAAATGGTCGCCACAAGGTCTATATCAACGGCCGACTGGCCACCACGCAATTGCTTTCCAGCATCAATGAGCACCTTGCAAGCATAGCCGGTCAACACGCCCACCAGAGTTTGCTAAAATCAGAATACCACCTTGTGGTCCTTGATCAGTTCGCCGGGTTGACCGAACTCCGGGGAAAGGTGTCCGGGTATTATCATGAGATGCTTCCATTGATCAGGAGACTTGCCACCTTAAGGCGCGAGTTGGCAGAACAATCAGGTCGCCGTGAACTTCTTGAGTTTCAAGTAGTCGAGATACAACAGGCCGAAATCGTGCCGGGCGAAGACAACGAGCTTGAGCAAGAACGCGAGCGCCTGAAGCATGCCGAACGTCTGTATAAGGCTGCGGGCCTGTGCGTAGACCGCCTGTACGGGGCCGAGGGGGCCGTAATTGAACAGCTCACCGTGATCGGGAGGGAGCTTCAGGCACTGGCCGAGATTGATCGTGCTTTGAGTACTTTGGCAAACAGGGTGGAGACGGCCTCTTTTGAGTTGGAAGACGTTGCCAATGAACTCCACAGCTACGTTCAGGGTGTTGTCTTTGACAGCCAGCGGCTGGAAGCTGTAGAGCTTCGGCTGGACACACTTGGCAGACTGAAGCGAAAGTACGGAGGGTCCCTTGAGTCAGTGCTCGCCCACGGCAAGGAGGCCGAAAAGGAGCTGAGGCGTGTATCCTCTCTGCCGGATGAGATCACTGAAACAGAGCTAAGGCTAGGGAGGTTGTATGAGGAGTTGGCAAGCCAGTGCCGCAAGTTATCTGAGCAGAGAAAACGGGTTGCCAAAAGTCTCGCTGAAAAGGTTCAAAACGAGTTGGCATCTTTGGGGATGCCAAAGACCCGCTTTGATATCAGGTTCAAAGAGGTGCCGGTTGATGAGAATTCGGACCCTCATCTGGCCTTGGGTAGTTGCGGCATTGAGGCCACAGGTATAGACCGTGTTGAGTTCCTGATCGCCCCGAACGTGGGTGAAGATCTGAGGCCGCTTGCCCAGATTGCCTCAGGCGGAGAGCTTTCCCGAATTATCCTTGCCCTGAAAGCAATGTTGGCGACCAGGGAGTCTGTTGAGACCATCATATTCGATGAGGTGGATGCAGGTATTGGCGGCGGTGTGGCGGAAATGGTGGGTCACAAGTTAGAGTCCCTGGCCGGTTTTCATCAGGTCATATGCATTACTCATCTGCCCCAGATCGCTCAGTTTGGAAAATCCCATTTTAGGATTGCCAAAGCTGTTTACAAAGGACGTACCCGCACCACGATCACGCCACTAGACGGGGAGGCCCGCGTTGAGGAGATGGCCCGCATGCTGGCAGGGGTCGAGATCACAAAGAAGGCCATGGATCATGCACGGGAGATGATTGGGAGAGTGAAGAGTTAAGAATGAAGAGTGACAAATGACAAGTGACCAATGACAAATGACGACAGACAAGGGGGCGACTGACATGGAAAAACACATTTTAGTCGGCATAGATGGGTCGCAGGCGAGCATGGCGGCCGTGGGATACCTTGGTTTTGTTCTGGGGAAAAACGCACGGGTGAAGATAGATCTGCTCCATATACTGCCTGGCATTCCACCACTTTTTTTGGAGCCAGGGGAAAACATGGCTGAGCTGATGCTGCTCCAGGATTTTGCCGGGCGCGTGGAGGAGGAAAATCGCAACAAAGCTGCCTCCATGATGGAGGAGGCCAAGGGGATCTTGACCATGGCCGGTATTGATCCGGCAAAGATCCAACCGTTAATTAAGGAGCGCTCTTTTGGCGTGGCCAGGGATATCCTGGAGATGGAACATAAGGGCACGTACGATGTCATGGTGCTGGGACGTCACGGAATGAGTGCTGTTGAGCAATTTGTAATGGGAAGTGTTACACACAAGGTGCTCCAGCACGCAAGCGGAGTGCCTCTGTGTGTGGTTCATGGCAAGATTGAGGCGCGAAAGTTTCTGGTCACAGTGGATAGCTGTGAGAATTCCAAACGAGTTTTGGACAAGGCGGGATGGCTTCTTGGTGAGGCGGGTCCTATGGAAGTGATGATCCTGCATGTCGTCTCCCCGCAAATTGCCAAGGAGATGGCATCCATGTGGACAGGACTGATAGAGATGGAGGCCACAATTGAAAAGCGATTGATCGATGATGCACAGGACATGCTCTCTCAGGCCAAGACCTATTTGACAGAAATGGACGTGCCTGCCTTTGGTATCAAGACCAGGCTTGAGACAAGGGCGGCCGGCGTTGCACAGACCATCCTTAAAGAGGCACGGGAAGGTGGCTATGGCTCCGTCATGATCGGTCGGCGTGGTATTTCACGTACAAAACGTTTCTTGTTTGGCAGCGTTTCCAACAAGATCGTTCAAGAAGCAAGGGATATGGCAGTGTGGATCATTTCTTAACGAGAACCTTGTGTTTGGGGTGAACTTTGTAACTTCTCAAAAAGTCCGAGTAAGCTTGAGGTTATGGCAACAAGCCTCCAGGCAAGTCCCGCCTTGGGCGGGATGAACTTCGGCCTCCAATGCCTTAAGTAGCTGGCTGGTTAGGTATCATAGGAAATGGCTGGATGCCTGCGTTCAGCGGTTCTCCTTGCCCTACGTAGCAACACATTAACGACTATCGGGAGATTACCCGGACTTTTTGAGAAGTTACTGAACTTTTAAATTTATTCTATTTATTTATTGATTGAAATGAGATAATGGTTTCGCATTATTGACAATAAAAAGCTTTTTGTGCTCTTGTGGACAGGCCCGGTGGCGTTTGGACGACAGCATTATGACGGTTGAGCTGACGAGAGGGAGGATACGTTCATGCTAATACAAGGCTGGATGACTGCGGATGTGATTACAATAGATGAGGATACTTCCATGATGAAGGCCTCTATCATCATGAAGGAGAGGAAGATTCGGTGCCTGCCTGTGGTGAACAAGAAAGGTGAGCCCATAGGGATTATCAGTGACCGGGACTTAAAGGATGCTTCACCGTCCAAAGCAACGACTTTGGACGTATACGAACTGAATTATCTCCTTTCTTCTATGAAGATCAAAGACATCATGACCAAAGACCTGGTTTATGTTAAGGCCGATGAGACCGTGGAATTTGCTGCCATCTTGATGCTTGAGAACAAGATCTCGTCACTTCCGGTTATCAATAACAAGGGCATATTGGTGGGGATTATCACCCAGACTGACATTTTCAAGGTGCTGATCAATATTACAGGGGTGTACACTGGTGGCATTCAATTCGCTTTCAGTCTCGAGGATTATCCGGGCTCAATCCAAGAGTGTTGTGATGTGATTCGCTCCTATGGTGGGCGTGTTGTGAGTATCCTGTCAACACGTGAAATCGCTGAAGAGGGGCGCAGGAATGTATACGTTCGTTGTGGTGCCCTGCCGGATAATAAGTTGAGGGACCTGGTTAAAGAACTGGAAGAGAAGTTCGTAGTGCTTTACACATCCAAGGACTTGATTGATGAGGTGGAAAAACGAAGATTCCGGGTGGTGTAGTTATTTCCTTCCCCTTTCAGCTTTTTCTTCTTCTTGTTACATATCTGATTTGAAGAACTGGCTCGGGCCCGTGATGGAGCCGGGCCTTTTTTCGTACTCTGTGGGAGCTGTTCCTTCCTTAAAGCATTCAAATATGGTGCGCCTGGATTCGGGTATGGCCAACAATCCGGTCTCTGCGTCTATTTTGGCAAAGACCACGCCGCTTGGGACCGCAAAGGCGCGCACGGGCTTGTCCTTAAGGATGGCACGCATGAATGCCAGCCAGATCGGGCTGGCGGCCCTGGAACCTGTTTCATCAAGGCCGAGTGACTTTTCTTCATCAAACCCGACCCATACTCCGGTGACGT
Organism: Deltaproteobacteria bacterium; assembly: GCA_030592345.1. Classification (GTDB taxonomy): domain Bacteria; phylum Desulfobacterota; class Desulfobacteria; order Desulfobacterales. The sequence continues at coordinate 6,283 of JAUVJO010000002.1, read as the reverse complement.
AACCCGGGGTATATCCCACAAACCACGCATCATCAAGGTTGTTGGTTGTGCCTGTCTTTCCAGCGACCGGACGATTCAGTGCCTTTACCCGCCAGCCCGTTCCGTCTTTAACCACACTTTGAAGAAGGCTCGTTACAATGTAAGCCGTATTTTCTTCAATGACTTTTGTACTTTCAGGACAGTTCTCCTCTAGGACGTTTCCATCCCGGTCGAGTATCATGGTGACAAAACACGGTGTTATGAGTTGTCCTTTATTGGCAAACGCGGAATAGGCGCGAACCAGTTCAATAAGTGAGGTCCCTGAAGATCCAAGGGCGATCGAAAGGTCTCTGCTGAGCTTCGATTCGATTCCCAGCTTTTTCGCATAGTCGATCATGTAATTGATTCCGATATCCCTGAGTATCTTTACGGTTACGACGTTTCGCGATCGGGCCAGGGCCGTCCGGAGAAGGGTGGGGCCGTGAAACGTCTCCTCGTAGTTTCTCGGTTTCCAGGTGAACTCTCTTTCGGTATCTTCGAATACGAGAGGGGAATCTATGATGATCGTGGCCGGTGTGTAGCCCTTGTCAAGGGCCGCAGCGTAAATAATTGGCTTAAAGGCAGAGCCTGGTTGACGTCTTGACTGGGTGGCCCTGTTAAATTGGCTTACCTTGAAGTCTCGCCCTCCGATCATGGCCTTTACATAGCCGGTTTCAGACTCCAAGCAAAGGAGTGCGCCCTCAACAGCCGGAGTCTGCTCCAAAGCAAGCTCCCACGCCTCTGTATCTGTTTTCTTTGCCTTTAGACGGACTGAGATCACGTCTCCTACGGTTAGGACATCACTAACTTTATCCACTGTTGCGTTCTGGTAAGGCACTTCCGGGTCGGGTTGCCTGGCCCACTTCATATCGTCGAGTTGAAGGTGCCCACGCTCGGTTCCTATCCGAACAATGGCCGTTGCTTCATCATCATTGACTGAAACCACGACTCCGTCAAGGACGTCGTCCGGCTTCGGAGGCATTGTCTCATGATTATCCTCTGTTTGCTTAGAAAAAGCTTCAATATCCTCGGGTTGCAGCTTGTTGAGTGGGCCTCTGTATCCCTGCCTCTTGTCCAGTGCTCTGAGGTCGCTCGTTAGAGCGACTCGTCCGATCTCTTGCATCTCGATATTGACGGCCGTGTATATCTCGAGCCCCTCCTTATAGAGTATATTTTTGCCGTATTTTTTCTCCACATACTGCCGAACATACTCTGTATAGCATGGGACTTCTTCGATGTACCAGTTGCGTCTCGGCTTGATGTCGAGCTTCGTGTTGACGGCTTCCGCAGCATGGGATTTCGTGATGTAGCCTTCTACGATCATCCGGTTCAGCACGTAGATCTGCCTCTGCCTGGCCTGTTCAGCATGCAAGAACGGTGAGTAACGGCTTGGGGCCTGGGGGAGGCCAGCGAGCAGAGAGCATTCAGCAAGGCTGAGCTCAGAGACGGATTTGCCAAAATAGTTTTCAGCCGCAGCTTCGACCCCATAAGCGCCATGTCCCAGGTATATCTGGTTCAGATAGAGGAATAAGATCTCTTCCTTGGTGAGGGCCTTGTCTATGCGATAGGCAAGGATAGCTTCTCGAGCCTTGCGGGAATAGCTTTTCTCCGACGACAGGAAAAACGATTTTGCGACCTGCTGGGTAATGGTACTTCCTCCTTGAATGATTGTACCTGCCTCAATGTTTTTGAGAAATGCTCGGACCATACTGAAAAAGTCGACCCCCTCGTGTTTGTAAAAGCGGGCATCTTCGGCAGCAACAAAGGCATCTATAAGCATTCCTGGCATTTTGGAAAGGGGGACTACAATCCTTCGTTCCTTATAGAACTCTGCAATTTTGCGATTGTCATCCGAATAAACTGTGGAGACAATGGGGGGGCGGTAGTCCTTGAGGGAGGATATCTTGGGAAGGTCATTGATAAAGTAGAAATAGGCCCCACCCACAAAAAGTCCTACAGCAATACAGATAACGGCAACGGTCCCGTAAAAAAGGTAAAGCAACTTCCCGACGGTTCGTTTTTTGGCCCGTTCGGACTTTGTTATGATTCCTTGGGATCGACTCTTGGAACGCATCATGGGCCCTTTGTAACAAAAATTGGTTCGACTAGCAAGATCGATTGGTAACGCCCCCAGGTCGTTTTTTCATTGGCACTCATCTTGCATCATCCGCTTGCCAGAAAAGCTCTTTGAGACATTTACCGTTTGAAAAAGGCAAACCACTTGAAAGGGTGGGGCGCAAAGCTACTGACCTAAGTCCGCATGACACGGATATGGCAGCAGGGCTGCCGGGCGGGACATAGTACCTCCTTTGGGGTGCGCGTCCCCTGGGAAAAATAATAAATCAGAGGAGGTACTATCATGTTATCGTTACGGTTTGTTTTTGCCAGGTTTCTCAAACCAGGGGCATTGCCCTACGTATTAGCGTTAGGCCTGATACTTATGCTTGGTGCAAGTGCGCATTCAGCCCAGGTGAATCTGGCCTGGAATCAAAATACCGAGCAAGACCTCAGTGGCTATAAGGTCCATTACGGTAATGTAAGCGGAGATTACGAATTTTGTATGGATGTGGGTAACGAAACTACATGCACAGTCGCCAACCTTCAGGGTGGCAACACGTATTACTTCGCGGCAACTGCTTACGATACTTATGGTAATGAGGGTGAATATTCCAACGAGGTGGCTCGTACGCTTGAGTTTGTCGATTCTGACGGCGACGGGATTTGCGATGAAGATGAAACAGGTGTCTACGGTACAGACCCCAACAACAGGGATACGGATGGCGACGGGATAAATGATGGGGATGAAGTGGACCTTTGGCAAGACGGCTGGAATGCGGATGACGATGGTGACGGCTTGGTGAATCTCTTGGATTGGGATGCAGATGATGACGGTTTTGCGGATGGTACAGAAGTCCATTACGGGTTTGATCCGTCTGATCCTGAGTCAATGCCTCAGGTTCCCATTCTGGAGATTGGTGAAACGAGTGTGGATCACAATTGGAAGAGGGTTGCATTCAATAAGATGTTTTTTGCCCCGGTCGTGGTTGCCGAACCTATCGGCTCCAATGATGATGACCCTGCCGTAATCAGGATCCGCGATGTGGACAGGACCGGTTTTGAAATACGTGTTCAGGAATGGAACTATCTGGACGGAGCACGTTCCGAAGAGACTGTGAGCTATATTGTCATGGAATCCGGTAGCTACACCTTGGGCGGGACCCTGGTAGAGGCCGGTAAGTTTGAAACGAATAATACAGGCTCATTTGCGGCAGTATCTTTCGATCGAGCCTTCAATGAACCGCCGGTGGTAATCACAGCTATCACCACCTTTAACGAAGCTGACGCGGTCTGTGGCAGGGTAAGAAATATCAGCGTGAACGGCTTTGAGTTTTACATGCAAGAGCAAGAAGCGAATGTTCAGGAGCATGCTACAGAGGAGATATCGGTTATCGCATGGGAAACTTCCTCCGGAACTATGGATGGTATTGCCTTTGAGGTGGATAAGACCCAGGATGTGGTAACTGATCAGTCTCATACGATTTCTTTCAATGAATCGTTCATGAACGTTCCGGTTTTTGTTGCTGACATGCAGACAACCGACGGGAGCAATACGGCCAATCTGCGCCGTGGCGAAAAGGATTTGTATCGGGTCGATGTGAATGTGTCCGAAGAGCAATCCGGCGACAGCGAAACAGCGCATACTACGGAAGTCGTAGGGTACATGGTGTTTTCTCCAATAGACCCAACCGCAGACACTGATGGCGATGGTTTGTCAAACATAGAAGAGCTCGATCATTACGGCACAGACCCCAGCGTCGCGGATACTGATGGAGACGGGATGAATGATGGAGACGAAGTGAACTTCTGGACAGAAGACGGATGGGATGCCGACGATGATAGTGACGGCCTGGTGAATCTCTTGGACCTTGATTCGGATGCTGACGGGCTTGGAGATGGCGTTGAGGTCCATTACAACTTTGACCCGTCCGATCCTGTGTCAAGGCCCGGGTTTCCCCTTATGAAAATCGGTGAAATCCAGGTGGATCACGATTGGAAGCTGGTAGACTTTGGTCAGGCATTTTTCGATCCGGTCGTGATTGCAAAGCCGATGAGTTCCAATGACGATGACCCTGCCGTGATCAGGATACGCAATGCGGGTACGTCCGGTTTTGAGATCCGTGTTCAGGAGTGGGGTTATCTGGATGGAGCACATCCCCAAGAGACGGTGAGCTATGTTGTCATGGAATCTGGCGGCTATACCTTAGCGGACGGGACCCTGGTGGAGGCCGGTAGATTTAATACGAATAATACAAGCTCCTTTGCGGCACTATCCTTTGATAAGGTCTTTAATGAACCTCCCGTGGTAATCACAGCTATCACCACCTTTAACGAATCAGATGCTGTCAGCAGCAGGGTAAGAAACATCACCACGAACGGCTTTGAATTCCGGATGCAAGAGCAGGAAGCAAATGCTCAGGAACACGCCATGGAGGAGATATCCGTTATTGCATGGGAAGCTTCCTCCGGGACCACAGACGGCATGACTTTTGCGGTAAATAAGACCCAGGATGTCGTAACTCATGGCTTACATGCGATTTCTTTCGCTGGGTCGTTTATAAACCCTCCGGTGTTTCTTGCTGACATGCAGACGACCGACGGGCGCGATACGGCCAATGTGCGCTGGAAAATGAAAGATGCCAATGGGGTTGATGTACAAATAGACGAAGAGCAATCCCGCAACACTGAAACAAATCATACGACCGAGGTGGTTGGATACATGGTGTTTCCTGCAGAATAAAACTGAATGTTTGCTGGTTTACCCCCGCTTTCCCCTGCCCCCCCTTTGTTAACGGGGGGGCAGGGGTTTTTTCCACTGACCCGTGGTTCAACAAGATGGAGGGCAGGGTGGAATGGTGTCAGACATACGTCAGATGCTGCGTGAGGATATAAGAAAATTTTAGTTTTGATGATCTCGTAAAAAGTCCGATTCTACCCCTTGGGGGCTGTCATAACATTTGATTTGGCCCGAGTTCGGATTTTTTCGGTTTTTTACGAGATTTTCAACTTTGACTTTTAACGACTAATGTGGTAAAGGGCACATCGTGAGAGTCTCTACGCCCTGCAACTTTTAACATAATTGAGCGAAAACAGTTAGTTGGCTCACATCAAAAGCTTGGTGCTTGTTATCGTCAGGGATGGGCCAATCAGTCGACTATAAAGATCCTAGGGGAGGTTATTGATGAAAAAACAACACCGTGTTTTACCCAAAGCTGCTTTCGCGGCTTTTGTCGTTTGGCTAATCTTGTCCGGTCCGAACGGTTATTGCGCTCAGATCAAACTGGCATGGGACCCAAACCCGGAATCAGACCTTGGCGGTTATCGGGTCCACCGTGGTTCCGAAAGCAGGAACTACTCTTTTGTTGAAGATGTGGGTAATCAGACTAGTTATACCTTTTCAGATATTGAACCTGGCCAGATATATTTCTACGCAGTTACAGCCTACGATGTCAAGGGCAGTGAGAGCGATTATTCGGAAGAACTTGTCGATTCTGACGGCGATGGTGTTTCAGATTGGGACGAAACCCACATTTACGATACAGATCGCTATAACCCGGATACCGATGATGATGGGATGAATGATGGGGATGAAGTGGAATTCTGGCAAGACCGTTGGGATAACGATTATGACAATGACGGTCTGGGGAATCTTTTTGATTGGGACGCGGATAATGACGGTTTTTCGGACGGTGAAGAGTACAGGGCCGGGAGTGATCCCTCAGATCCTGCTTCTACTCCACAAGAGGCGACCTGGACGGACTATCAGGTCACGTTTACAATGCGCTCTGACGACAATGATGACATTGGCGTCATGTTCCGCTACCAGGATCCTAAAAACTACTACCGTTTTTCGTGGGACAGGCAGCGTGATTACAGGCGTCTTGTCAAGTGTGAAAACGGCGTCTTTACACTCCTGGCCGAGGATGATGAGTGGTACGTGTCCGGGCAGTCGTACGAGGTAAAAATCGTTGCTGATGGCACCACCCTTGAGGTCTTGATTGACGGCACCCCGGTTTTCTCGGTCACTGACGATACCTTTTCCAATGGGACCATAGCCCTGTACTCCTGGGCGAACCGTGGAAGCTCCTTTGATGATGTGAGTGTAGAGGATCTTTCAACGGGCTCTGTGCTCATGTGGGATGATTTTAGTGATGGTGATTTTTCCGGTTGGAGTGTTATCGATGAGGGCAATATTCAGGGGCCGTCT
>JAUVJO010000312.1 GCA_030592345.1 Deltaproteobacteria bacterium | reverse complement strand
TCTTAAAACCCTTTTGAAATTCCATCCATTGCAAGCACGAGTCTGCTCTAGTTTTCTCATTAACGAATACTTTTCGGTATCGTTCGGTCAGTTCAAGGCGTTCACAAAGATTTTCTGCTGCCTCCGGGGCAAAATCCCTCGCAATAGCCAGCAAATAGACCATCCACTTCCTACAGAGGTCTTCTAAAAAAAGCAACTTGTGCCATGTGAGTATCTTCTCTACTGAGCCTAGCAGGTCATCAAGGGTTGGGTTATAAACGATCTTTGGATGAATCACTCTCAAAAGCTTATATTCGTTCAGTCGCCGCAAGGCCATGACAGGCTTGTCTTCCTCCAGTATCTGACGCAGTTCGGAAAAGAGCCGGCGACCGCTCAAGTTCTCAAAAAAGTCCATTCTGACAGCATTTTCAATCAAGCCTGAAGTAAGTTTCGCTATCCTAAAACCAAACCTCTGCTCAAACCGGACAGCGCGGAAGACCCGTGTGGGGTCTTCCACAAAGCTCAAGTTCTGGAGTACTCTGATCGCTTTCCCCTTAAGGTCCTTGTGTGCCCCAAAAAAATCAATCAGGGTGCCAAATCGGTCCGGATTGACTCTTATGGCTAACGTATTTATCGTAAAATCCCTTCTATACAGATCAAGTTTCAGCGACCCCATTTCTACCGTGGGAAGGGCGCCGGGTGACTTGTAGTACTCCAGGCGCGCCGTGGCCACATCGATCTTCTGCCCATGCGGAAGAACGATTACAGCAGTCCTGAACTTTTTATGAGCTCGGACCCGGCCACCAAGGGATGAGCCCAGGGCCTTGGCAAACTCGATGCCGTCACCTTCAATGACAAGGTCAATGTCAAGATTCTCTTCACGCAGAAAAATGTCCCGCACAAATCCGCCTATGGCATAAACCTTGTATCCAAGTGAATCGGCCACTTTGCCAGCGGCCCTCAAGATATCAACTGCCTCCTTGGGAAGACGCTCTGTGAGAAGTTTGGCTACACTCTTTTCACGCACCCGAAGTCCCTGATCCTTGCTGTCGATCGCAAATTCGGGAATGCGCTTCGATTCACTCACAAGGACATTGAGCAGGTCGGTCCTTGTGATGACGCCTAATATCTGGCTATTTTCCACCACAGGGAGCAAACGCTGTTTGTTGCCTATGATCTTTTCCTGGATCTCTGCCAATGTTCCGTCTGGTCCTACCCGGTTGACCTCGGTCGTCATGTACTCACGCACACAAACATGATCGAGTTTGTGATGAAGCCCCTTTTCTATAACCTGCCTGGAGATGATGCCAAGAAGCCTGTCAGATTCCAACACCACAAGCACATTGATGTTATAACGCGTCAAGAGTTCGCTCGCATCCCGCAACGTGACATGCGGGCCCACGTGTATGACAGGAGAGGACATAAGGTCCCTGGCTGAGTGCCTGGGATCGACAAATCGTCTCAAGTGGCCGAAAAGCTTCTCTTCCACCTGAAAGGCGGTTTGTCCTTTGATCGTAGCCGATGCTGCTGAGTGGTGTCCGCCACCGCCAAAAGCCATGGCAATTTTTCCAACGTCCACCTCTGGCAGCCGGCTTCTGCCAACAATATAGACACGATTCTCCATAGTGGCCAAGGCAAAGATAACATCCAGGCTTTCCATATCCCTGAGTTTATGCACCAAGAGTGCAAAATCAGCAACATACGATTCAGAGGATACCCTCGTAATGACCACATCCACACCGTTTATGGTGTGATGAGTGGAACCTTGAATCATCTCATTGAGGAGATTGACCTGTTCGGGGCTCATTTCCCGCGCAATCATGTTTGAGACAACATTTAAGTTGGCACCTTCAGACAGCAGGTATGCAGCAGCAAGGTAGTCATCCTCAGTCGTGGATGAGAATGTAAAAGAACCCGTGTCTTCGTATATCCCCAGGGCCATGATCGTGGCCTCCTCGGGTGTTATCGCGATCTTCTTCTCCCGCAGGATCTTGGTCAGGATAGTGATTGTGGCTCCTGTGATTTTTATCACCTCTACCATACCAGAGAGGTCGTCCGGCATGGGGGGGTGATGGTCGTAAATGTGGATTTCCAGGCCCGGGCGATCAACAATACTGGCAAACTTGCCAATACGACTTGCCTGCCGGGTGTCTACCAATACCAGCCTACGAACAGCGCTCAGGTCGATGTCCCTGATTCTGACAATGTTGTACATATAGACCATGGATTTTAGGAAAAAGTCCCTCAAACTTCTTTCTTGGGACCCTGGAAATACCACAAGGGCGTCAGGATAAAGCTTTTTGGCTGCCAGCATCGAGGCAAATGCATCAAAATCCGCATTGATGTGGCTGGTGATGACAGTGAGGTCCTGGTTGCATTTATTATTCTCTACTTTTGATTTATGATCTTGCTTGCACATCATCCGTCCCGGGGTTGTTCGTCAAGGGGGACGTTGTTATTCCTCCATTACTCTTCTTACTGCTTTGGAGATCGCAGATGGCGAGACTCCCAAACGGCGTGCTGCCTCTGCCAGCGGTATCCCAAAATCCTCTACCAATCGATACGCTATCTGTCTCCTTGCGGCGGAGACATGACGACGACGACCACCTCTACACAACTCCTCTAAACTAACCTTTTCCTTCTTGCAAACAGTCTTAATAAACTTTTCTGTCTTTTGTGTTCCTTTGGCACGGGCGAGCTGTTGTCTCAACCTCTTATCAGACTCCTTAAGGATCCTGCTGACAAAGTCTCCCCTGCCCAATACCCTTTCATCTGTAAACACCTTTTCTTTCCGCCTGCGTAATGACTTTACCTCAGACCAACCTCCAACGGAACGAATCAAACCGCCCCCAACAAGCTCCGGACGCCTACCTTGAGCGATACCATCCTTAACATACTTACGATAGGCTTTCTTGGCCTCTCCTTCTTTCTTCCCAAACCAGGACAAAACATGATCGCGATCCTGCCATTCCTGTTTGATTCTACCGATTACGACTGCATGGCCGCACCAGGGATACTTCTCAAGGTCAGAGATCTTTTTTACCGCTTTCGCCCTCAGTGGATTAAGGTGAATATAGCGGACGAGTTCACGGAAATAGGCATCCTCGTCACAGACGATCGATGTATATCGATTCTGAAACATTGGGCCATGGCTCTTATGACGGCGCTTGTAGGTAATAGCGTAACTGGTTAGCAAACGTCGCATGTACTTTGATAAACCGTGCACCCCGCTACGCAAAAGGATATGCGCATGATTCGTCATTAATGCCCAGGCATAGATGGTCGTATTGGTATCAGTTGCAATTTCGCCCATACGCTTCACAAAATTTTCCCGGTCTTTTCGGTCATCAACAATCTTGCGCTTTTCGATACCTCTAACAATCACATGCTGCAGGGTTCCGGGGGAATCGAGTCTCGGCTGTCTTGGCATAATCCCTCCATTCAATCATAGGTTTTTTTTATTCAGTCAACAGCGCCCCTATATTCTGTTGGGAAGTAACCCCGTCGCCATATAACTAATTGTATTTATTGACTTATCAGTTGAAGCCAATTACAACACTCAACGGCAAATCTTCACTATAATATACATTATCGTTGAATATTGTCAATGAAATACGAGCATGAACAATCTGACCAACTATATTGTCTTTGAGGTCACCCGAGAAAACAGGACCTGTGCGGTTGGCCCGTTGGCCGGTTGAGCCATTAAAGCAGTGAAATCCTTTGACGGGAAAGAAGCTGGAAGGTCACGGAAAAAGAAGGAGAATGCTTGGTTTAAGCCTTAAAATTAAAGAACTTACTATGCGCCTCAAATGCCCTTCAGAAGATGAACGGGCTAACCGGGCAACGGGCTAACCGCACAGGTTGAAAAATTTCACCAGCTACCTCATCTACGCAAGATACAAACGGCAATTCCCTCGCAGAGATTGCGGAAAACAGCCATTTTCGGACGGACACTAGTTTAATCCTTGGAAAATGCCAAACATGGTGATATCAAAATGCCTTGATCTGAAACAGACGGGGTTGAACAGTCTTGTGCGCCTCGGAGGCTGTCCTCGGATGACCGGCTACACAGAAAAAGCAGGCTTTCTCCCTGAAACTTACGGACTGATTCGTGCTATTAGGAGATCGATTTCGGAAATGCCACCAGACACATCTATACGCCTCAAAAGGCTAAAGAAAATTCTAAAAAAGGACGATGAAAAATACTTATTCCCATGCATTACGGATTTGGTCGCAAATGGACTC
>JAUVJO010000190.1 GCA_030592345.1 Deltaproteobacteria bacterium | reverse complement strand
TCACAAGGGAGCTGATATAGGTGCTGTCTAGCCCGCCGCTCAGGTAGGCTCCCACGGGAACATCCGCACGAAGTCTAATGCGGGCCGCATCGTAGAGGAGTTCGTTCAACTCTTCGCTCCACTCGGCCAGCGAGCGCTCACCAGTTTGTTGGACGGAAAAGGACGGTTGCCAGTAGCAACGTATACGCATCCCTTCACGGGAGAACAGGGCATAGTGTCCGGGCAGGAGTTGCCTCACGCCCTCAAATGGGGTGAGGGCACCAAAGGGGCTCCAGCAGGTGAAGATGTCTGACAGGGCTTGTAAGTCAAGGGCTCTCGGGACGCGACTGTCTGCCAGAAGGGCTTTGATCTCAGATCCAAAGATCAGACGGCCATCCTTCTCGAAGTAGAAAAGAGGTCGGATACCCAGGCGGTCACGAGCCAGTAAAAGCCTCTTCTGACGAAGATCCCACAGGGCCAAGGCGTACTGGCCATTGAGTTGATGGAGGAACTCGGGCCCATGGTCCTCGTAAAGGTGGACCATTACCTCGGTGTCGGATCGCGTGTAGAACTGGTGGCCCCGCGACTTCAATGCTTCCCGGAGTTCGGGGTAGTTGAAGATCTCTCCATTGAAAATGATCCAAATGGAACGATCCTCATTATGGATCGGCTGATCCCCCCCAGCAAGATCGATGATGCTCAACCGGGCATGGGCCAAGCCTGCAACGTCATCCCTATAGATACCAGATGCATCAGGCCCCCTGTGGCGAAGGAGCCCAATCATGCGGCGGAGAATGCCTTCGTCAGGCGCAGAAGCGGTAAAATCTATGATGCCGGCAATGCCACACATGATTCAAACGCCTCTGAATTTCTGCAGCTTAGCGAAATTCTGGCTTTTTTCATCTGGTGTTGTTTATACCTCGAAAGGCCATAAATGACACTTTTTCGCCGGCCATGAACATCAATAGCCGCGTTGCTCAGGCTTGCAATAGCCAGCTATTCCGTGCCTTCGCGCCTTGCTCTTGATGCTCATGAGTCACCGAGAAAATCGCCATTTATGACCTTCCGAGGTATACATCCACATGGAGTGTTGGAGTATTGGGGCAGAGTCACTCAAGTTCTACCTAGAACCCCCAGGCGGCCCATTTGCCAAAATCTCCTTTATCGCCTCTTTGATGGCTGCCACCTGTTCCGGGCTGACCGCCTTTTGGCCATCAAAATCCCGCACATAGAAGACATCGACGACCTGATCGGCTTTGGTGCCGATTTTTGCGACCCAGATATCGAGTTTGCACCGAAAAAGGGTGTCCGTGACTCTGTAAAGAAGCCCGGGAAAGTCGTGTGTATAAATCTCGATAATCGTAAAAAAGTTAGAGGTCTCATTATCCACGACGATCCTGTCCGGCCTTATCGGTATCCCTTTTCGTAGGGATTGATACGCCTGCACCTTTTGTTCGAGAGCGGGTTCAAGGGCCAACTCTCCTTTTAGAGTTGCGCATAGATTTTTTTTCACCCTCTGCCAGATTTCGTCCTCAAAGAGGGTGTCGGGTGGGGCCTTAACCTCCAAGATGTCCATAGCGACGTGATTTCGCCACGTATAAATCTGGGCGCTCAGGATATCCAGATTATTCAAGGTGAAAACGCCTGCTATCTTTGAAAAGAGTCCGGGAAAGTCCCTGCCACAGATGGTGGCGGTCCTGAAATTTGCTCCTGGATTGGCCTCGGTCTCCAGAACAAATAGTTCTTCTTGGCCCAGCTTTTGATACAGTTCGATGTGCCGGAGGATGTCCTTCGATGGTGTATACAAGAGATAGCGAGGCGACATGTGGTCAAATAGCGTTTCCAAGGTTTCCCCCGGCATGGATACGGCGTTATTGATAACCTCTTTCTTTTTTTTCTCCACCGTATCAATGGCTGCGGTTGTGGCCAGTTCCCCTCTGTTGAGGGTGTGATAGACCTTTAAAAAAAGCTCTTTTAGCAGGACAGCCGTCCAGTTGTTCCACGCCTTTGGTCCCGTAGCAATCGAGTCGGCAACCGTGAGAAGATAGAGCATCTTGAGCTGCTCAATGTCATGAGTTTTTCTGGCACAATGCACGACAATTTTCTCGTCATTGATGTCTCTTCGGGTGGCCGTTTCAATGAGCAAAAGATGTTCACGCACCAGGAACGATATGGCCTCGATGTCCTGATGGGAGAAACCCATTCTCTTAAATACGGACCTGACGATCTCGGCCCCGCGCCTTGCGTGGTCGTGTCCGTTGCCGCCTTTTCCCACATCGTGCAAAAGGCCTGCCCATAGCAGAAGCTCAGGACAGCGTAATTCTCTGAAGATCTCTCCAATAAAGGCATCACGGGTGTCAGATCCGGAGTCGCGTAACTCCTTTAGGGCCTGCACAGTACGCAACGAATGCTTATCCACAGGATAAACGTGATACTCATCATATTGAATCCGGTTGACAATCCCTTTCATCTCGGGGATGAGGGCGAGCATCATGCCGGTGTTCAACATCTCATTTAATACATTAAAAGGGCGGGGAGGCGCAGCCAGGATGTGCTGAAACGACTTGATGACCCTGCGGGACCTTTGATATGTCCCGTCAACCAAATACAAAAACTCTTTAACCAAACGGCTTGCTTCCACGCTTAAAGGTAGCCCAAGAATTGCGCTTTGTTCAAATATCCGTATCAAAAGGTGGGGCTTGGCCACAATGGCTTCCGAAGATTCAAAGTCAAGAGTATTGTCGACAACCTCGACGCCTGCTATCACGGACCGGCGGGTTGGCTTCTTCTTTGCGGGCCGTCCCTTTGCACCCACAGCTTTGCTGAGAAACATCAGATGCTGCCGCTTCAAGAACGCCATCTGCCCGTGCAATGCCCCAAGGAATCCTTCAACGGCTTGCTGCCCATTTTCTTGCTTGAATCCAAGACTTTCTGCGAGCTTGACCTGGTATTCAAAGTAAAGCTGGTCGCATTTGCGTCCGCTCAGATAGTGCAGCCGGTTTCTAACCATTCTGATGAAGGACAGGGCCTCGGACAAAGATTGAAACTCATCGTGAGACAGATGCCCTTGAAATTCCAGGTCTCTCGGCTCCCTGATATCGTATACGGCCCACGCAACCCAGAGCATGCTGTGATAATCTCTCAAACCGCCGAGCCCCTCTTTGAGATTCGGTTCCAGAAGATAAGTAGAATCGCCAAACCGGGCATGGCGCTCTTGATTCCTTTCCGAAAGCCAGTCTATGTAAGCCCGCCCGTGCCTGCGAAGCACCTTGCCACGCAATTGTTCCATCATCTCTGAGTAAAGGGAAGAGATGCCGCAAAGGAACCGTGCATCGATGAGGGAGGTTAATACCTCAAAGTCCCGGCAGGCCAGCGTTGAACATTCCTTTAGCGAGCGGGTCGCATAGCCAATGTCAAGTCCGATATTCCATAACGGATAGAAAATCTCCCGGACAAGGCCCTTTGCCTCGTCCGGGATCTTTTTCTTGAAAAGGAGGAGAGCATCGACATCGGAGTGGACGCACTGTTCTTTTCTGCCATAGCCACCCAATGCGATGATCACATAGGGATTCTTCTCTACCCGCATCTGCGGTCCGACCGAACTGGTCGCAAAGCTATCGCGAAAGTAATCATCTAAAAGCTCCGCATGCCTATCCAGAAAAAAAGGTTCCTCCCCCCTGAGAAAACCGGTTATTAACTCTTGTTTCCTCTTCTGAAGCACACTGATTGGGGTTTGCAGTTGGCTCATGTGGAGAACCTAGGGGCTCCGCCCCGATTCGAGTATTGGAGTATTGGAGTATTGGAGCACTGGAGTGATCGTTCTTGAGGAATAGAAAGAACAACGTTTTCCGTTTTTACTACCCAATACTCCAACACTCCGTTACTCCATGTGCATGGCATAAATCGAATGCTCCCCCAAAAACCATTCTTTCAATAGGTTGTAGAAATTTCGAGATACTACTATATTGCTTCCTTGCCCCTCTCCTCTGTTCTGATGCGAATCACTTCATCCAGAGTTGTGACAAAGATTTTGCCATCGCCGATGGAACCTGTTTTGGCCTTTTGCTCGATCACTTTCACAACTTGTGGGGCAAGTTCGGAATTCACGACAACCTCCAATTTGAGTTTGGGAACAAAATCTACCGTATATTCTGCCCCGCGATAGATCTCAGTGTGGCCCTTCTGGCGACCAAATCCTTTCACCTCAGACACGGTCATCCCGTGAACGCCAATCTCCATGAGCCCTTCCTTGACGTCGTCCAGCTTAAAAGGTTTAATGATAGCTTCAATCTTTTTCATCTATTCTCCCCCAATCTGTTAAGCCAAAACCGGCCTAGCTCAGTCAAGATACCAGCAACAGGTATGCCATAAGCTTTATGAAGACAATAAGATGCAGAAAGTTCAGGAAGATAGGTGTGAAAAATGGCTGAATGGCAGTTGCGCCGCAAAACAATACTGTAGCAAATTATAATATTTGCTACACAAATGTAGTTTTAGGCATTTGGTTGTCTGGATCAAGATTTCGTAACTTCTCAAAAAGTTCGGGGAAATCTCCTGAAACGGAGTCCGCCGACAGGCAACTAAATTTGAAAACGTCTGAAACTCGCTTATAAGTGAGCCTGGCCCGCATAAACCGGACAAACTGAAAGCTCAAAGCTGAAAGCTCAAAGCAACACAATTAAATCCCATGCTCTGAGTTTTTCTTCCTTTCAGCCTTGAGCTTTCAGCTTTCAGCTTTTGTGCACTGGTCGAAATGACATCAAGACGGATTTTTGCCCGCAACTCGCAACCCACAACCCGCAACGGTCAAACCGGATCAACGGTACAGGCGATGGTCAATTCCGTGTTTCTTCGCCTTATAAGCGAATTTGCGCTCTGTTGTCTTGAGGATCTGAGCGGCCTTTGCCATATTGCCCCGTGTGGTTTTCAAGGCGTCGATAATCATCTCCCGTTCCACATTGGCCAAAGCATCCTCCAAAGATTTTCCTGACAGTGTATCGGATTCTTCTGCTGTCTGGACAGTGGGTGGCAAGTGATAGCTGTGTACAACGCTTTCCTCACAAAGGAGCACGGCTCGCTCAATACAGTTTTCAAGCTCGCGCACATTGCCGGGCCAGTGGTACTGCATGAGCACGTCTATAGCAGGTGTGGAAAAGCGGCGGATGTCCTTGTGGTTTTCCTTGGCGTATTTTTCCAGAAAAAAGTCAGCTAAGAGCAGGATATCAGTTTTTCGCTCTCTTAACGGAGGCATGTAGATGGGAAATACATTCAATCTGTAGTAGAGGTCACCTCGAAAGGTTTCTTCCTCCACGGCCTGTTCCAAGTTCTTGTTGGTGGCTGCTATAATGCGGACGTCTGTCTTTATGGTCTCGTATCCACCTACCCGCTCGAACTCTCTTTCCTGAAGAACGCGCAGGAGCTTTACCTGAACGTCTATGCTGATGGAACCGATTTCATCCAAAAAGATCGTCCCTTTGTTTGCCAGCTCGAATTTTCCCCGTTTCAGCCGGATGGCACCTGTGAAGGCCCCTTTTTCGTGGCCCAAAAGCTCGCTTTCAATCAAATTCGATGGCAGGGCTACACAGTTTACCTTCACAAAGGGATTTCTTGCCCTCAAGCTGTTGTAGTGGATCGCGTTGGCCACCAATTCCTTACCTGTGCCGCTCTCTCCGCGAATCAGTACCGTAGCATTGCTCTTGGACACCTGGGAGATCATTTGAAAGACCTCCCGCATCTTGTTGCTGTTCCCGATGATATTGGTAAAGCGGTACTTATTGGAAAGCTCTTGTCGAAGCCTCTTATTTTCTTCTCTTAAACGTTCTTTTTCAAGCTGAATGGTTTCAAGATTGATGACATGCTGGGCAATCATCGTGGCAATAATGGAAAGAAGCTTTTTGCCGCTCTTTAGGGAATAAGATTCATTGAAGGGTCGGTCAACACTCAGCGCCCCCACCACCTGATTGCCCTTCTTGACAGGAACACAGATGAAGGAGAGTTCCTGATCGCAAACGGCCTTTCTTGTAGCGGTACGGTTCAAGAAGAGAGGCTCTTCACTGATCTTAGGGACCACAGATGCCTTGCCTGTCTGGATCACACGGCCAGTAATGCCTTCTCCCAATTTGTATTTCCCCCGTTCCATGGCTATCCTGGACAAACCATGGGCCACCTCGATGCTAATCTCGTTGCGCAAGGAATTGAGAATCGTAACGGTCCCCCGCACCATATTCATCGAACCGGAGAGAATGTCCAAGACCTTATAGAGAGATCTCTTAAGATCCATACTCACATTAAGGGTGTTGCTGATTTCATAAAGAAGCGTGACTTCTTCGATCTTTTTCATTATCGTTCTTTTCTCCTGTTCGTTTCAACAGTTTAGATTTTCGTTGAACCCTGAACTCCTGAACCATTGAATCCGTGAACAGATACCATTTCTCTTTGCTATAGGCTCTAAGATAAAGATTTTGGATGCGTTATCGGTCGTCAACGTACGACGAGTACGCCTTCCTCCCTCTATACCTCGAAAGGCCACAAATGACACTTTTTCGCCGGCCATGAACATCAATAGCCGTGTTGCT
>JAUVJO010000265.1 GCA_030592345.1 Deltaproteobacteria bacterium | reverse complement strand
TCATGAGCATCAAGAGCAAGGCGCGAAGGCGCGGAATAGCTGGCTATTGCAAGCCTGAGCAACGCGGCTATTGATGTTCATGGCCTGCGAAAAAGTGTCATTTGTGGCCTTTCGAGGTATAACTTTCCAACGCACCCTGCATATCTTCTACCAGTTTACTATGCAGGGCATGGTTTTCTTTTCGATTGGTCGTTACTTCCAGGATTGCTGAACCCCCGCTTTCGATGGCCTTATTGTAGCAGTCCAAAAACTTCTGCCTGGTCCCGGGACGGAAGTACGCGAGACCATACATACTTGCCGCGTGCTCGAACGTCAGGTCATGGGGTGTGGCAAAGTATTTTTCGAAAAACTGCTCGAAATGCGCTATCGGCAGGAACGAAAAAATACCTCCGCCATTATTGTTAATGACTACCGCGATGACCGGAAACTCGGCGTTTCGAAGATAGTTCAACGAGTTCAGATCGTGAAGAAATGCAAGATCGCCAATCAGCAGAGTGACCGGGCGTTTAAGCCCGGCAGCAAAACCTGCCGCGGTGGCAATGGTGCCGTCCACACCGCTGGCTCCTCGGTTGGCTGCTACGTGAACTGCAGGCCCTGTGGCGTCTGCAAAAACGTCCATATCTCGGACTGGCATACTACTGGCCAGGAACAGCCCGTTATCTGGCCGTATATTCCGGGAAACAAGGTAAGCCAGCACCGGCTCGTTCAGATCGTTATTGTCATTGTCTTGGTTTTGGGCAAACTGCCGGAGCCATTCGTGCACGCTACGCATGCCGTCTTGCCACGAAACCAACCAGGCGGATTCATTGCGAGTGCCAAGCTTTCCGGCCAACGCTGGACAAAGCACTTTGAGGTCTGCCTCGATGCGAAGTGTGACTTCGTGGCCCGGATCATGGCGTTCCGGGTGGTCTGCAATCAATACATAATCGGAAGGATTACTTCTACGCACAAAGGCCGCCAGGTGTTTGGAGACGACACTGCCGCCCAGATGCAAAATCAGCTCAGGGCGATGGGCGTTTGCAAAAACATTGTGACGCACCAGGACATCACTATGTGCGATGACCAGCCCGGAGGCATCCCCCAGGCGTAAGCCCGAAGTCACATCGGCACAGACCGGCCATCCCAGTTTTTGGGCAAGGTCAGTGACCGCGGTGCGTTCTTCGCGACTGCAAAGCCTGCCTGTGATCACAAGCCCACGCTCTGCCTGCTCCACAAGTTTTACGAGTTTTTTAAGATTGTCAGGGCTGATTGCACGTTCCGGTGCCGCGTATTCTGTATAGGGCAGGCCGCTGGTAAGCCACGATTCGACCGGACGAAGATAGTCGCTAAATTCCGCAAATTCTGCATCCTGCTGCTCAGGCGCCAGCGGTTCACGAAACATGCAGTTAATTTGTACTGGCCCTCCCATGGCCCCACAGGAGCGATAGAGCGCTTGATCGACGGTAGTTAGCATCACCTCCGGAGGCATTTCCAAGCCGGGACACGGGAGATCCACGAACCACCGCGCATAGTCTCCAAAGATTTTCACCTGATCGATTGCCTGGTTTGCAGCACAATCGCGTAATTCGGGCGGCCTGTCGGCGGTGAGTAAAAGCAACGGGATTCGTTCTGCTGCCGCCTCCACAACGGCTGACCATGCATTGGCAACCGCGGTTCCGGAAGTAGTCACGACAACCGCAGGTTTGCCTTTAGCGCGTGCATAGCCAAGGGCATGGAACGCCAAGCCACGTTCGTCATAGTGAATTACGCTTTTTGCTTTGGGATTTTCTGCAACGGCTATGGTTAAAGGCGTACAACGGGAGCCTGGCGCAAGGCAAAAATAGTCCGTGCCGCTTCGGATTAGTTCTTCGACGAGCAAGGAGGCCCACAGGGTGTTGAGGTTCGGTGCCGGCAATTTCATGCTATAGATTTCCACATAATACAATAAAACTTAGGGCTCGCTCAAAAGGACAGAGACGGCAAACGTAACCGTTCACGGGTTCAAAGGTTCAGGGGTTCAAAGGTTGTATTCTCATTTTCATACGCAATTTTGTAGACGTTTTGCAGGGGAAAACCGGCCGCTTCCATATCCCCAAAAATCTGGAATATGGCACTTGGCAATGTTGTGGCAAAACCCGCATTTTTTACGAGGATTTCGGGGATACAATTTCAGTTTTTTCCCTAACCCTGAACGTTGAACCCTGAACCTGTGAACGGTTACCATTTATGCCGTACGGAATTGTTTTGAAAGATGAACGTCGAACATATTTAAAGATGAACATCGAACATCGAACATCGAACGTCCAACGTCGAATGAAAAAGGAATATCCAATACCGAACATTCAACGGCTATTTCTGTTTCTTCATCTTTTCCCATTCAACCACGCCAAGGCGTGGTTGGACGTTCGATGTTCATCTTTTCCCATTCAATATTCGATGTTGGACGTTCGATGTTCGATGTTCATCTTTTTCAGTAGTCCATCCGGTGAAAAAATAACTTAGTGCTTATGGTGGAAGGCCCATATTCGTGAACCCTGGATTATAGGCTTTAAGATAAAGATTTTGGATGCGTTATCGGTCGTCAACGTACGACGAGTACGCCTTCCTCCCTCTAGCCTTCCCAAAATCTTTATCTTAAAGTCTATAGCAAAGGTGCTTGCCAAAGGCAAGGGTCCTGCAATGTTTTCAAGTTCATTCAATGTCAAACGTGATTGTGACCACGACATTTTTCCCTGCTTCTGGTGCTGGGAAGTGCAATTCCTTGAGCTTTTGGCTAATGCATCGTTCAAGCCCCTTGATTTTCTCCTTGATTGCATTCACCTGCACGACAGATACTCGACCCTCTGGATCAATAATGAGCTTAAAGGCAATCTCACCCTTTAACTCAGACTCCCTCCCTGATCCGTATTTGTAGCAACTGTTGATTGAACGGAGATGCTTTTGGATTACTCTTCTAATAGAGTCTTTTGACAAACCTTCCGTAACATCAATTTTTGCCAGTTTGATCGGCATCTTCTCAAGATCAAGCCTTTCCATCAAAGGCTCGGTAGCCGAACCTTCCTTCTTGTGTTCAAGGCATTCTTCCCGTATGCTGTTTTTGAGCCCCATGACAGAGGGGGCAGGGGCCATCGCGGCAATTCCCTTTTGCGCAAGAAAGCGATTGCCCACTGCATAATCTGAAACTCCCCTGGGTAGAGGAAGGGGTTGTTTGACGGTGACCGCTTTACCATCCTGGAGGCGTATCTGGGTGTCGATGGCAACAAAGGACGTGTAGGGAGTCAAAAGATTGTAAGCCAGACCCAGATTGGTCACCTCCTTGACCCGCTCATCTTCGAGACGCAGCCTGTTGTAATCGGAAAGCACTGCGATCCGGTGTCGTGCCCACAGGTAGCGCAGGGCCGAGTTGATCTTTAAAGGTTTCACCTCACTTACATCCACTTTTTTGATGAACTGGCCGTCTCCTGTAATCCCTCGCACACGGATATTACCCAGGGGCCTGCCACGCCATTTGCCGAAGATAATGACAGGGCGATCGGCCAACACGTCGGGAATGCTCGGAGGTTCCACATCATAGACGTCGAATGCGCCAAAGTTGCAATCGATTCCGGTCAACACAGGGGACTGAATGAGCTTTCTGAATTTCTCTGCCTTGTTGGCTGCCTGTTCAGAGCTTGTAATCACAAAGGGCTCGCCCATGCCAACCCTTGCCATCCCTTCGATAATATAGCGGTTGACACTCGATCCGATCCCGAAAGCAAACATATTGGCATTGCCGAGGTTGTTGCGAATCAGGTCAAAGGCTTCTGTTTCAACACTGACATAACCATCCGTGGCAATGACAACACTGCGAGAGTATCCTTCAGTTTTCGGCAGGGAGACTGCCCTTTTGAGCGCAGGCAAAAGCTCAGTACCCCCTCCCCCTCGCTGGCGTTCAATCATGTTTATGGCATGGCCGATATTTTCCGGGGTGGCCGGCAAGGACTTTTCTGACATTACGGATGAACCTCCGGCAAACAGGAGTACATTGAATCTGTCGGTTGGACGGAGGTTGCCGATCAAGTCTTTAAGGAGCTTTTTTGATATATCCAGGGGAAAGCCATGCATGGAACCAGAGACGTCCACAATAAATATGTACTCGCGAGGCGGGATCTTAAGATCACTGAAGCGTTTTGGAGGTTGTAACATGAGGAGGAAAAAATTCTCTTCCTCACCTTCAAACAGGAGGAGTCCTGTTTGGATCGTGCCACCTGAGAGGCGGTATTTCATTATGAAATCGCGGTTGCCGCCGTATTTTTCAGATCCGTCGAGCTTTATGCTTGCAGAAGCAGTCCCATTGTATTCGATATTCACCTTGTGTGAGGGGCAGGTAATGTCCCGGACTGGAATGCCTGCGGCAAGGTTCACTGCGATGTCAAAAGTGCAGGTGGGGGATTCTCCCTCGTGGAGATACGGGTTTTCCACCCACTTCTCCTGCGGGCTGGCTTCGGCCGCAGGCTGGTTGGAGTATCGGGGGCCTACGACAGTGGGATAGACGAACTCGTAAAGAGCGTCGGTCGGAACCAGCAACTCGGTATACTTGAGCTCCACTTTGATAACATCTTCCGGCAAGATGTTTGCCACGTTCATCTGGAATACATTGGGCCTTTGCTGCTCAAGAAGAGAGGCGCTTTTGCCTGCTTCCTTGGCCTCCTCGTATTCACGCCGCGCCTCTTCACGCTTGCGAATATTCGCAGTGATGATTCGCTCCCCAATTGTCATTTTCATCCCGTAAACAGCAGCCCTGGTGGAGGCCGGAAAGATATAGATCGCCTCCAAAGGCTTCTTGCCTTCGTTCTTATAGACCTGTGTCACAATGACATCAGCAATGACACCTGAAATATTGACTTTCGCGGAAGTAGATTTCAGGGGGAGTTGATCCACTTCAGGGTCGTCGCTTTTTACCAGAAAGTAAGGTGACAATGTCTTGTCAACACCCTTTT
>JAUVJO010000372.1 GCA_030592345.1 Deltaproteobacteria bacterium | reverse complement strand
CTAAAGTGAGCTAAAGTGCCTAAAGTCGGTAGATGCGTTGATCATGGACAATAAACAATTTGCCAAGAAGCTTGAAAAACGTACTCGCAAATTTGCAGTGCGAATAATTCGCATGTCATCAAGACTGCCTAACACGCCAGAAGCCAGGGTAATACGAAATCAAATCACCAAATCCGGCACTTCTATTGGTGCCAACTACCGGGAAGCCAATCGTGCCAGAAGCAAGGCGGATTTCAAGAATAAAATTGATATTTGTGAAAGTGAAGCCAGCGAAACCCAATACTGGCTGGAGGTCATTGTGGAGGCAGAATGGCTCTCATGGGAACAACTGAAACCAGGATATCAGGAATGTGGCGAGTTGCTCGCAATTTTCACTTCTATCGGCAAGAAATAGACGGCATGAATTGGCTCGCGTAACTGACCTATAGAGGATTTTGAATGACTTCTCTGCCGACATAACTTTAGGCACTTTAGCTCACTATTTTCTTATGAAACTCGTCGATACTGCCATAAAGAAACCTGTAACCGTCACTGTCGGGGTGATCCTGCTTGTGCTCTTTGGCCTTATCTCTCTGTTTAGAATTCCCGTTCAGCTTACTCCAAACGTGGACATGCCTGAGATCTCAGTGGAAACCGTCTGGAGGGGAGCTAGTCCTTTGGAGGTGGAAAGAGAGGTCATCGACGTGCAGGAAGACGAGCTCAAAAATGTTGAAGGGCTCGACAAGATGAAAAGCGAAAGCCGTGATGGCCTCGCTTATATTAACCTGATGTTCGAAATCGGCACAGAGCCTGATGCGGCCCGGCTCAAGGTCTCCAATAAGCTCGACCAGGTGAAAAAATACCCGGATGACATGGACAGACCGACCATCAAGTCAGGCGGAAGGCACGAAAAGGCGATTGCCTGGATGATTCTTTGCGCCCGCGAAGGTTACAAGGGCGTCTTGAGCCATGAGTACGATTTTTGTGATGAGTACGTAGAGCCTCGCCTTGAGCGGATTGCCGGTATAGCCTCGGCTAATATCTATGGGGGACAAGAGCGAGAACTTCAGGTGATCGTGGACCCGGACGCGCTGGCTGCCCGAAATGTCACCATCCCGGAACTCATGCAGGCCCTGGACGTTGAAAACAGAAACATCAGTGCAGGGGACTTTGATGAGGGCAAACGCCGGTATATTGCCCGCACGGTGGGTGAGTACAAGACCCCCGAAGACGTGGCCGAAGTAATCATTAAGCGGGTAAACAATGTCCCCATCACCGTGGGAGACATTGCCCGTGTTTCCCTGGGTTATGAAGACATCGAGGTTGTTGTTCGGCACGAAGGTGTCCCCACTATTGTCATGAATGCAGTCCGTGAGCCCGGTTCCAATGTGCTTGTTGTGATGGAAAGGCTCCAGGAGGCCCTGGATGAACTGAACAGCGGGATACTGAAAGATCGGGGGCTCTACATCGAACAGGTTTATGATGAGACAAGCTATATTCATGGCGCTATTCGCCTGGTGAGGCAAAACATCTTGATAGGGGGCATTCTGGCAGTTATCGTGCTCCTGGTCTTTCTCAGAAACGTTACCAGCACGTTGATTGTCTCTCTTGCCATCCCGATCAGCATCGTGGGGACGTTCCTTTTGATGACCCTCTTTGGACGCAACATCAATGTGGTGAGTCTGGCCGGGATGAGCTTTGCCGTCGGCCTGGTGGTGGATAACTCCATTGTGGTGTTTGAGAATATCTTTCGCCATCGTGAAATGGGCAAAAATCGTGTCCAAGCCGCCTATGACGGGACGGTCGAGGTTTGGGGGGCCGTGCTTGCCAGCACGCTGACCACTATAGCTGTGTTTGTGCCGATTGTCTTTGTGGAAGAAGAGGCTGGCCAGATCTTCAGAGATATTGCCATTGCCATCAGCAGTGCTGTGGGACTCAGTCTAATCGTCTCCATGACGGTAATCCCCAGCCTTTCCGCAAAGATCCTTGGTAAAGTAAAACGCACCGAGCCCTCACGCAGGGCGTGGTCCGTATATCGCCTTGCATCCGAATTTGCTAATGGAATCACGCGATTCGTCTACTGGGTGTGCGGTCGTGTGTCGGCACGTCTCGGCATGGTTTGCTTAATGACGGGCCTGGCAGTCGGCATGGCTTGGTACCTCATGCCAAAAACAGAGTACCTGCCGGAAGGAAATCGTGAAATTCTCTTTGGAATTCTTTTGCCCCCGCCCGGATACAACCTGGAAGAACTCCAGGAAATTGCAAAAACAGTCGAAAAGGATATCTTGCCACTTATCGAACATGACAAAAAGAGCGAGCTTGCCAGCAAGTTGAACCTCCCTCCGGCAAAGAACTTCTTTTATGTTGCCTGGGGACAGCAGGTCTTCATGGGACTCGTCTCAAAGATCCAGGAGAGGACCCGAGAACTGCTTCCTTACGCATACGGTGTACTGAAAAAAATCCCTGGCATGATCGCAATTGTCCAGCAGCCTAGTCTGTTTGCTACCGGCATTGGGGAAGGCAGATCGATTCAGATAGAAATCAAGGGGCCGGACCTGGAACGGCTCATTGCCCTGGGGCGACGGATTTTCGGGCAGGTAACGCAGCTCATGCCGGACGCCCAGGTACGGCCGATCCCGGGCCTCGATTTGGGAAACCCTGAGATGCGAGTTATCCCGAACCGGGACCGCCTCACACGGCTTGGCATGACTACTGCCGACCTCGGCCAAACCGTGGACGCACTCGTGGACGGGGCTAAGGCGAGTAATTATCGCCTTTACGGTGATGAAATCGATCTGGTTGTAAAGGGTGCAGAGGCAAAGCTTGAGCGAACTCAAGATCTTGCCAACCTCCTCGTACAAACGCCCAGGGGGGAACGGGTAACCTTGGGATCATTGGCAGGAGTCCGCCTGGAGGAAGGACCTACCCAGATTAACCACATAGATTCAGAGAGGGCGATTACAATTCAAGTCATTCCCTCAGCAGCGCTCCCTTTGGAGTCCGCCATGGAGTTAGTCCGGGATAAGATCGTGGGACCGATCAAGGCCAGTGGCGAACTTGGCAGCCTCTACAGAATCGAGCTTAGCGGGACTGCAGATGACTTGACGCGCACAAGGCGTGCCCTGCAATGGAACATCATTTTGGCGCTTTTTATAAGCTACCTCTTGATGTCTGCTCTTTTTGAGAACTTCCTCTATCCCCTTGTCATCATGTTCAGTGTGCCGCTTGCTGCAGCCGGTGGATTTATCGGTCTCCTCCTGGTCAATATTTTCGTCGCCTACCAGCCCCTCGATATCGTTACCATGCTGGGGTTCGT
>JAUVJO010000249.1 GCA_030592345.1 Deltaproteobacteria bacterium | reverse complement strand
CGGTTTTCTCTACGGCGTGACCCTGGGTGGCAGGAAGATCGCCTAATAACTCCCACGTGGTTGGATCTGTTATCTGGCTGCTCGCGTAGACCCTGGTGCCTCCGTAGCCGAAGTGCCAGACTGAAAGGTCAGGACCGTCAACATTCTTGAGCCCCTGTTTGCACGAAAAACCAACGATAAGAGACCCGGTCTTCCCTGCCCATCCGGTAAGGAGACCGTCCGGTTTTCCTTCAGCATACTCCGGCCGGACCTCCTTGGGTGGCGGCTTTGAACTCACCCCCATCTGCCAATAGCGCGACGGTTGATTCTTATCGGTATGGGTATGGCTGGAGGCATAAATTAAGTCACCTGCCTGGGCAAGAGCGGGCGGACTTGCCACAAGAAATACTGCCAGAACGAGTATCGTCTGTTTCATAACACCGAATCTCCTAACTTGGTCACACAGTCGGGAATCTCTCGCCAGCTCCCTTTGGTCGCTCCAGCCCTCAGAGATCACAGAGACCATTTGTTTTGGCCTAATTTTTTGAGCAGGAAAAATCAGGCCATAATTCTCAGTCCGCCGCTGGCGGACAGTATATATCCTTTGTGGTTGAACAATAATAATTTCCAGCGTAAGCGGGATGCCAGTTTGAGCAAATTTCCCCTCTCAGGAAATCTGCTCAAGAACTCTGAGCCTCGGCGGGCTCTGTGAGAGACAAGCTTGCGCCCTACCTGATACGAGGGTGAAGGGGAGCACATGCGACAGTGCTGTTTATAGCTCTAAATGATTGACGAAAGAATATCGGTGTGTTATAGCTATTAGTGTCAATTCAGTAAGGCCGTGAAAAATCAAAGGAATTTACAAAATGTCAGTCGCAATCGATACACTCAATATTTATAGTCGCCTTAAGTCCACCGGGCTTCCAGATGAATCCGCCAGGGAAATTGCCGAGGTCTTCCGTGAGACAGTCGAGGAGAATCTTGCAAGCAAGAAGGACCTTAAAACAACAGAAAGCAATCTTACAACATATATTGAGTCAGTCCGGGCTGAACTCAAAAAAGATATTGAGCTGTTGAGGGCTGAACTCAAAAAAGATATTGAATCAGTTAGAAAAGAAATCGCCGAATCAAAGGCCGGCATCATCCGCTGGGTAGCGGGCATGCTCCTTGCCCAGGCCGGTTTTATTATTGCCCTGATGAAATTACTCTGAAGCATCTTCAGGCTTCAGGCAATAGGCAAAAGGGAAGCGGAACGCTTCTTGAGCATGGTACCACCTACGTCTTTAGCCTTTCGCCTTCCCGCCTTTCGCCTTGTGCAGCCTTCCCCTTTCCTACAGTTCCCCCAGCGGCCTCTTGAACGTGTAATTTGCAGGTTTAACAACAAGTATGTTCCATGAATCCTTCAATGTCCCGAACGGAAAACTAAAGGGTGCCCAAAAGATAAACAGGCCCAAGCCCACCGCAGTCGCCCCTATGCATATCGGTCTTACCAGGGCCACATCAAAAAGAACAATGGTGTCATCTCTTTTCATATCCGTCTTTTTTGCTTCACCCATGACAGGTGTACAGAGTGAAGAGAGCAGAAATAATAAGGCAAGCAGAAGGACAAAGTTCTTTTGAGCTTTTTTCATGTATGCCTCCTATCAAGGATCAATTATCATTTATCATTTATCATTGGTCATTTATCATTGTTGATCGGTTATTGGTTATTGGTCAGCAATCAGCGGTCAGCGGTCAGCGGTCAGCGGTCAGCGGTCAGTTTCAATTATCATTTATCAGTGGTCATTTATCATTTGTTTGTTGGGTTTTATTCCTCAATTCAACCTGCATTCTTGTCACAAAAGCATGAAAACACCAAATCAGGCGAGATCATTACTAACATCTTTTTTCGCGCAGGTCCTTTCCGCCGGAGGCGGATTGCATTTCATCACTTTCGTCAGGAAAGTGATGAAAAAGAAAATCAATCAAATCCTGTAAATCCTGTCTAAAAAACCAAATGATAAATGCTCAATGATAAATGATAAATGCTCACACCTGATACATCGTCAGGATACCGGAAATAAGGGCGAATGCTACGAAGCCGACGATGCCGCCGAGGGCAATAATTAGGAGGGGCTCTATCATGGCGGTCATGCGCTGGATATATGTGCGAAGTATTTTTTCATGGATGTCAGCGGCAATCCCAAGGCTTACGTCCACGCTGCCAGTCTCTTCACCCACGGCCACCATGCTTGCAACCATGGGAGGGAAAACATAGCTGGCAGCCTTTATGGGTGAAGAGAGGGATTCACCTCTCAGGATGTGCGCCTCCATGGTCCCTACCACCCTTTTTGCTGCGGCGTTACTGATAATGCTCTGGACGATCCTGAGAGACTCCAGCACACTCACACCGCTGCCGATAAGGGTGGAGAGGTTCCTGGTAAACTGAACAACCACGGAATAGTAAAAAACAGGCCCTACAAGCGGCATTTTTGTCTTTAGTCTATCCACCCAGTACCTCAAAGAATCGATCGATCTATAGGCAAGAAACACCAGGACACCGGTAGCGCCAACACCAGCAAAAAAATGCCTCCAGTATACCATGAACCAATTACTCACATCGATCATAATTTGGGTATTCCACGGAAGCTTTTGAGCTTTGAGCTTAAGAAGGGGCGTAATCCTGGGTATGACAAATCCCACCAAAAAGGCGATAACTACAATTACGACAATGATCACAATAGCCGGGTAGATGGCACCAGTGATGATCTGGTTACGAAAGGCTGCATCTTCTTCAAGGTGGGTAGCGATCCTGTCAAGCATGACACCCAGGGTGCCGCTCGCCTCTCCGGCGTCAACCATGCCGCAAACACGGTTGTCAAAAACCTTGGGATACCTCTTTAACGCCTTTAAAAATGATGAGCCGCCCTGGATATCCAGGCGCGTGCGGCCTATCATCTTGCGCATGCGGCTCTTTTTTTCCTGCTCCTCCAGGACATAAAGGGCATTTACCAGTGTGACCCCGGAATTAAGGAGCGAGGAAAGCTGGCGAAAGAAAACAGCAATGTTCGCTACTCCGATAACACTTAGATAATCAAGCACAGAGAGTTCGTAGGTATGTGCCTCCCCCTCTGTGGCTAACGAGGCTTCTTTAAGGGAGATGACCAGTTTCTTCCGCGCTCTTAACTGTGCTTCCGCGGCCCTTTGGTCATCTGCCTCAATGGTCTCTTCAACCTCGTTTCCGGCAGCGTCTATGGTTGTGTATTGGTATATAGACATTTATCATTTATCATTTATCATTGGTCATTTATCATTATAAGTGGTTAATGGTTATTTATTTTTTCGGGCAGTGAAGATGCTTTTTGCGACAATGGCAATCAGTTGTTCGCATTCATCTAGGAGTGTTTCGGTGCGTTTTGGCGTAACTAGAGGTACTCCGTTTATAACCTTTATCCAATAGCGTGATTCTTTGAGTTCCTTTAGTGCAATGCTTATTTTATGTATAAAGTCGGCGGTTGATTCGGCGCCTCTCGCCTCTTCGTAATTAGCCCCTGGCGAAGTTCCACTGCCAAGCAACTGCGATCCCACATGCTTTCCTGTCGCACTTTTGGGTAAAGCATCTACCAGCTTAATAATGCGAACCGTAAACTCCAAAAACCGATCCGCCAGTTCCTCATCCTTACGTTTTTCCATCTCTTCAATTCACTAATCCAATGAATAATGATAACTTCTCCATAAATAATGATAAATGAACAATGATAAATGATAAATGATAAATGTTATCTATTCCAACAACGTCACCCTCATAACCTCTTCGGGGGGGGTGATGCCATTGTTTACTTTGATGAGGCCATCGGCAAAAAGGGTTCTCATGCCACTTGCTATTGCCACATCCCTCGTCTTCTCCCCGGAGGATTTTTTTACCACCTCCTGCTGAAGCTCTCTATTTACCTTGCAAAGTTCACAGATGGCGATTCGATCCTTGTAACCGGTATTATTGCAATGGCGGCATCCTGGACCGCGAAACCACGTGGCCCCATCGGGCAGTGTATCGAGACCGAACCTCTTGAGTTCATCTGCGGTAGGCTCAAAAGGTGTCTTGCATTGGGGGCAATTCATTCTGATCAACCTCTGGGCCATGATACCGCAGACAGTGGAGCTGACCAGGAAAGGCTCGCATCCCATATCCACCAGGCGGGTGAGGGCGCTTGGCGCGTCATTGGTGTGGATGGTGGCAAGGACAAGGTGGCCGGTAAGGGCGGACTGCAAAGCAATCTCTGCTGTTTCTTTGTCCCTGATCTCCCCGATCATTATGATGTCCGGGTCCTGGCGCAAGATGGAACGAAGGGCTGTCGGAAAGGTCACCTTCATGGCCTGATCCACCTGAACCTGTGTGACACCATCTACTTTATACTCTACCGGGTCTTCAACAGTAGTGATGTTCACCTCATCTGATCTGAGATAACGGAGGGTAGCAAAAAGGGTCGTCGATTTTCCCGAACCCGTAGGACTTGCCAGCAGGACAATGCCATGGGGCCTCCGGATCAAAGACTCAAAGATCTCTACGTTGTCCTCTTCCATGCCAAGGGCCTCAAAAGTCATCCTTCTGTTTTCTGTGGAAAGGAGCCGCAGCACGGCCTTTTCTCCATGAATATTGGGAAGCACGGAAACCCTGATATCCACAGACTCGCCGTTGTTGCTGTAGGTGAACGCACCATCCTGCGGGGACCTTTTTTCGGCGATATTGAGGTCTGAAAGAACCTTTATCCTCGAGATTAAAGGTGGCGCGATATCCATGGGATGGCTTTCTATCTCCCGCAGCAGTCCATCCACCCGAAACCTGACCCGCAGTCTTTCTCTACCTGTTTCAAAGTGGATATCAGAGGCCCGGTCTCTAATAGCTTTTTCAATCAAACCGTCTGCGAGCTTGATAATAGCGGCGTCTTCTGAGAAATCGATTCCCTTTCCCCCGGATTCGTATATCTCTTTAAGCACGCCTTTGACCCTTGAGGTAGTCGAAAGGTGCAAGGTGAGCTGCATGCCGGTAAGCCGCTGCAGGTTGCCCATGACCTGAGGAGAGAGCGGCACATCGCAGGCAACATGCAGGGTGCCATTTTCTGTTTTCATGGGCACAGTATTGTAACGCAATGCAAGAGGCTGGGAAATATATTTGGCCGCGTTACTTTCTATGTCTGAAGCTTCAAGATCGATGTATTCCAGGCAGTAAATCCCGGCTATGGTCTCGGCGATATCTTCTTGAGTGACATAGCCCAATTT
>JAUVJO010000118.1 GCA_030592345.1 Deltaproteobacteria bacterium | reverse complement strand
TATAATTGATAACAAATGGTTCGCACAGATGCTTGGACTAACGGCAACGTCAAAGTCCGTAGTTGAAAGCGCAAAGAACCTTCCTGACTGCCCTTGATGTGTCTGTCGAATTGAAAACACATACTTTATCGCTTTTTCTTTTGCAAAATTCCTGCCACATCAAGCGGTTGTATTGTTTTTTTGTCTTTTTCAATAAGTTGGCTCTGGCGTATCCAGAACTTTGGGGGATGCATCCTCTTGAAATCGCTTGCGCCGCATTTATGGAGTGTTGGAGAATTGGAGTACTGGAGTACTGGAGTACTGGAGTGTTGGAGTACCGGAATGAAACATGTCTATGTTATGTTGCCCTGGATGCCTACTTCTCATTGGAGTACCGGAATGAAACACAGCAAAAGCTCTTGAAACTCGAGCACTTACCTCTTCGTTTTCAGTACTCCATTACTCCACGACTCCAATACTCCGTGACCCATTGCCTGCCAAATTCCAGAAGGATGCGGAAAAGTTGTTGTCTTCCCCCAACTCTTAAATACGCCATCAGTGACATTATGGCGGGCCTGCGTCATCTTGGCGCACAGATAGGACAGAAAGGCCCCTGTTTTGAGCTTTCAGTTTTGAGCTATAGAGTTCAGATAATTGATTTCACAAGACCAGAGGGAGAAATTCGAGTAAGGCGTACATGCGGGTACGTTGTCGAGGATTTCGACCGATAACGCAGTGAAATCAATTATCTGAAAATCTATACAGCAGGATATGACGGGAGTTTCATGCAAAAGGCAGGGTCTTTTTTCACAGTCTCCGGTAGACCATATCTGGAATGATGTATCTGCGTCGATTTAACACTGCCCCCAGGATCTTTGCACCTGAGCGCTCCAAGTGTTCTTTGGCCTGGATAGCTACCTCTGCGCGCTTGTTTTCCGCTTCAATTACCAAGACCGTCCCGTCCAGCCGGGGGGCCAGAACAGCAGAGTCAGGATAGAGATTAATGGGTGCACAGTCAAAGATAACCCAGTCAAATTCACTCCTTATGACCTCGATCAGGTCAACCAATTTTGGGGATTCAAAGATGACCATAGGATTGGGGGGACCGACACCGCATGTGAGAATAAACAGATTTGGAATTACAGATTCCTTTGTGGCCCCATGAAAATCGGTACCTTCGTGAATAACGTCTGAAAATCCAGGGCTGGCCGGAAGATTAAAGCTGCTGTGTAAAAGAGGGTGTCGAAAATTTGCATCGACCAGAAGGACACGGCACCCATTGTCTTTGGCAAAGGAAGCAGCAAGATTGATTGCGACCGTGGACGCCCCCTCTTTTGGCGTTGGGCTGCAAATGGATAATACCTTTACCCCTTTCTCCTTGCCATGCATCAGTATACTACTCTTGAGGAGTTGATAGTAGGGTGGAGGCTTGGGGCTAATTGCAAGGGCCTCCAAATCCGCTATTTTTTTGCTTGGCAGATCTCCTACGGTGCCCAACAGGGCCAGCTTGAGATTATCCTTGATATCTTCAGGTACCTTGAAGGTATGGTCAAAATACTCTAACAAAAAGGCCAGGCCCAAACCTGCCACACATCCTATACAGATGCTCACAAAGATGTTTAGTGCCTTATTCACCGGAACGGGACCAA
Source organism: Deltaproteobacteria bacterium (assembly GCA_030592345.1). GTDB lineage: Bacteria > Desulfobacterota > Desulfobacteria > Desulfobacterales. The sequence goes on along the minus strand of JAUVJO010000118.1, from coordinate 7,103 downwards.
GAGGTGGTGTAGCTGGTTCAAGGACACTTACACTCACCATCCTTGCGGCATCCATGGCATCAGATACCCGGCTCTCCTCAAACTTGGTAAGATACAATCTGTAGTTTTGCTCGTTGACACTGACAGCCCTTCCCAGGGCACGAAGTTCAGGCTCCAGACGACCCAGTCTTTCAAGCTCCTGGCCATATTCTATCAAGTGCTTCTCTATCTCTACTCCCTTGCTATTGAGTGCCACCAGACTGGCTTCTTGCATCAGGAGTTCCGACTCTATCTTCTGATAAGTCGCACTTAGCCCTGTACTGACAGAACCGTGGAATGTCTCCTCTTCAGCCGCCAACATTTCCTTGACCGTGGCGATTGCCTCATTTACGCTAACCACTTTGTGATTATCTGGTTTATATTGTTGTCTGAGGTCGACATTTTCCAGCTCCAATTGAACCAGCCTTTCTTTTAATACGCTGATCACCGGAGGGTCTGTGTTCTCAGCTTGGGTCATATATCTATGTTCGGAGATCCTGCTAAGATCTTCCTTGTATTTTTCTATTCTCTTCTGGGTCTCTTTGATCGAGGTCTCATTATCTTTTTTTGCGGCACTCACTGCTACGTACTTATTAAGAATGAGACCCTTCCGCTCATTAAAAGAGACTATACCGTATTTTTTTTTATAGGCAGCTAACTTCCTTGCTGCAGCCTTTAGTTTCTGTTCCAGTTGAGCTGACTGGGCTTTAAAGAAATCATATGATTTCCCACTTTGGTGCACCTCAAGATGCCGCTGAAGAAAAGAATCCACAAGGGTGGTAACAAAATAGGCTGAAATATCAGGGTCATATGATCTGAATGCCACCTCAATAACATCGGTAGCCTTAACACGCTCTGCAGACAGATTCTGTAACGCTTGGTTGACAGCAGATTCCGATATGGGGGTCTCTCCGGTATGCGTTGCCACGGAGTTTTCCGGTGACATATCCGGAAAAAGCCTGGCAATACCTATTTTTTCCAAAACCCTTCTAATAAGGACCCGACTTCTAATAATCTGTATTTCAGAATTGATCACCTCAGCCACTCGTTGAACTATGGTGGGTGGATGCATGCCCTCCGGAGACCCTACTGGGGATACGTAGATATTCTCTCTGCCGGGCTTCACCAACAAAAGCGACTCAGCCTCGTAGGTGGGAGGAATCAGAAACGTATATACAGTCACTGGTATAACCGTGGACAAAAAAACCGCAATGATTACCCACTTTCTCCCAAAAAAGACCCGTGCCAGATCCCGAAGAGAGCTTTTCTTTTCCTGTATATATTCCTTGTCAATCATTGGCAGATTCTAATCCTGTAATACCCATTTGTATCCAAGGGCATAGCCAATACCATCCAAGAGGGTATCAACCATAAGCACTCTCCTCAGATACTGATCCACAAAATCACCCGCCTTAGCGATCCAAGTCTTAGGCACATAAACAATATCAGATGGTATAAGATAGATGTCATTTTCTATCTGCTCACCAGATATTACAGGCCCAAGGTCAATGACCATAGCTACGGGCCTATTATCAGGCCCTTTTCGCACAAGGATCACGTTTTCAGGTTTGGCTGTCTCTTTAAACCCTTGTGCCGCCAAGATAGACTCAAGAACAGTCATGTTGCCTTTGAGAGAATAGAAACCCGGTCTCACTACCTCGCCTCCCACATACATCCTCAGTCCGGAGTATTCTCTCACTATGACACTGATACTGGCATTCTCCAGATACGTGTCATATTCTCTTGTAAGGATCTCGTCCAATTGAGAAACAGTCAATCCTGCCGCCAAAACCCCATCAATTAGCTGGAGAGATATCTTCCCGTCCGGTCCAACCATCAATGTTTCGTTCAGATCCGGGTGGTAAAAGAACTTGATCTCGATATCATCTCCCGGCCGCAGGAGGTAGTCTCCAAGGGGTTGTCCTCCCATTGCGCCTTGCATCGCCTGCGGACCTAATGACTCTGTTGTTGAACAAGCAGAAAGCACAGCCAAGAGAAACAATAGCCAGCACACCTTATTAAATGAATGGCAATTCATAACCTGTCCGGAACCCGTATATCCAGCCCTATCGCCAAACGGCTTGAAATTATTACAACTTATTGACATAATTAGCTTTCCAACCAACTACTTGAATAATACCATTTTTTTTCATTTAAATCAAGCCCTTAAATTTTAGCCGTAGCCAGATAGTTTTTTGCGGCGTTCACAACACATTCAATGTGTTGTTCCTCCATGGCAGGAAAGAGTGGCAGGGTTACCTCTCTTCTCCCAACATACTCTGTGAGCGTCAAGTGGATATCTGACGGTATCAGTTTCTTGTAGTACGAAAAGAGGTGGATAGGTGGATAATGGATACTGGTTTGGATGCCCTCTTCACGCAAATGTGCCATAAAGCCTTTTCTGTCAATCTCTTCAGAAACCAGGACAGGAAAAACGTGACAGGATGAAATCCCGCCAAAGCAAGAAAATGGGGTGTTAATCCCTTCAACACCATTTAGCTTCTGTCTATAAAGCGTCCACAATGACCTGCGTCTACTGTTGTTTCTGTCAAGTTTTTTCAACTGAACAAGTCCCAAAGCAGAACGTAGTTCATCAATTCGATAGTTAAAACCGGCACACACCACGTCATAGCTAAAACTGTGACCTTTATACCTGTCCCAGGTCAGGCTTGTCATGCCGTGAGACCGAGCAATTCTCATCTTTTCCGCCAAGTCGTCCCTATTGGTGACAACCATCCCCCCCTCAGCAGTAGTCATATTCTTGTTAGCAAAGAAGCTGAAGCAACCAATGTCACCAATTGTGCCCAATTTGTGTCCACGTCCGTCGTTTAGCTTGGAGCTTGGAGCTTGGAGCTTGGAGCCTTCAGTCAATTGCTTTGAGCTTTGAGCCTTCAGCTTTGAGCCTTCAGCTTTCAGCTTTGAGCTTTGAGCTTCTGGCTCTTCTCGCTTTGAGCCTTCAGCTTTGAGCTTTGAGCTTTGAGCTTCTGGCTCTTCTCGCTTTGAGCCTTCAGCTTTGAGCCTTGAGCCTTGAGCTTTCAGCCTTGCGCCATACTCTCCTCCCACTGCATGTGCCGCATCCTCTACTACGAACAGACCGTACTTCCTGGCTATCTCCATTATCCTGTCCATATTGCATGGGAAACCTGCATAGTGGACAACTACAATACCCTTGGTCCTCTCATTGATTTTTGACTCAATATCATCCGGAAAGATGGTAAAGTCATCCAGACTCATGATGTCTGCAAACACCGGCATTGCTCCGGTGTATAATATTGCATTGGCAGTAGCTACAAAAGAGAGGGAAGGGCAAATGACCTCATCGCCGTGCTTCAGCCCAAGGGCAGTATGGGCCAAGTGCATTGCTGCGGTCCCGGAGCTCACAGCCATAGCATGTCTTACCCCAAGAAAGTTTGCAAACGCAGATTCAAAATCCTCGGTTACCTCGCCCATGCTCAGCCATTTGGAATCCAAAACAGCCTTTAGACACCCATACTCCTCCTCCCCCAAATCCAGATCGAAAAGAGGCACCTTCCATTCAACCAAGGTCAAGGACCTCCTTTAGTGTCTCAAATTCCTCCTGGGCTCGGAAGTGGTCCTCATGTCGTCCAATATCTAACCAATAGCCATCAAAGGGAAATGCTATCACCTTTTTACCGGCTTTTATCAGCTCCACAACCAAGTCGGGAAAGTCCAAATACCCGTTGGATTCAATAAAGCCCAATATCTCGGGTTCAAACACATAAATCCCCATACTCACATGGTATTTAAGGGTAGGCTTTTCTATATACTGCGTCAATCGAAAGCCTTCATCCATTTCCAAAACCCCAAGATCGATTTTTACCTCCTTATGATAAGTTGCAATGGTTCCTACTGCGCTGTTCTTGTCATGAAAATCCACCAATTTGCAATAATCCAGGTTGGTAAGAATGTCTCCATTCATTACGAGAAAGGTTTTGTCCAGCCCATCAATAAGGGAAAGGGCTCCAATAGTACCCAAAGGTTTATCTTCCCTTGAATAATCGATCTTGATTCCGTACTTGTTCCCATCACCAAAGTAAGCCTCGATCAATCCTGCCAGGTAGCCCACAGCCATGGTAACTCGAGAAAATCTATAATATTTCAACTGTCTTATGATTACCTCAAGAATTGGCCTATCCCCAACAGGCATAAGTGGCTTTGGGATTACCGTGGTGTAGGGAAGCAAGCGTGTACCCTTTCCACCAGCCAAAATAATTGCTCTCATGACCTAGTTCTCGAACTTAGCTGAAAGTTCAAAGCTGAAAGTTCAAAGTTTGCAGGCAAAAAAAGATTACCGATTGTAAATTGACTTTATCAATCCTTTATTCATAGAAGCTATTTCTTTCCCGCTTAATTCAAGCTCAGCATATTGGCCGCCGGATATCTACCTCTATTATTCTTTGAGCCTTAAGCTTTCTCACCTTTGAGCTTTCAGCTTTGAACCTTGAGATCCAAGTTATATGGCATAACTTGTCCTGTACTCCCCAACATGGGATTTAAACCAATCAATGGTTCGCCTGAGGCCATCTGTCAGGTCTATCCGAGGCTCCCAGCCCAAGAGCTTCCTGACCTTGGAATTGTCACACATAAGTCTGTCAACCTCGCTCTTTTCCGGCCTAACCCTCTCGTCATCTTTGAATATTTCCGCCTTCTTCCCAATGATAGACAGTATCACCTGCACCAGCTCCCTAATCGATATTTCCTTGCCGCAGCCTATATTAAAGACCTCACCTACGGAGTCTCGTGATTTAGCCACTTCTATTAGCCCCCTGACAGTGTCTTCTACATAAGTAAAGTCCCTGGCAGGATCAAGCGAGCCAAGCACTACGTTGTCTCCATTTAATGCCTGCAAGACTATGGTCGGTATGATCGCCCTCGCAGATTGCCTTGGACCATAGGTATTAAATGGCCGGGCAATGGCTACTGGCAAATCAAAGGCTTTATAATAGCTTTCAGCCAGCTTATCAGCAGCAATTTTTGTGGCAGAGTACGGAGATTGGGCCTGCAGGGGGTGCTTTTCATCCATGGGGCAATAAATCGCGGTCCCGTAGACCTCGCTGGTTGATGTGTGGACTATCTTCTCTGTATTACTCCTCAAACAGGTGTTGAGCAGATTCGCTGTCCCCAATATATTGGTCTGAACGAAATCCATAGGATTTACATAGGAGTAGGGAATGGCAATGAGAGAGCCAAGGTGAAAGACAATCTCACATCCCCTTGCTGGCCGCCGCAGTGCCTCCGGATCTTTCAGGTCTCCGGCAAATACCTCTATTTCTCCTTTGATTTCTCCAGGCAATCTCTCTAGGAGTCCCAACTCACCTCTGGAGTTATAGCGGACAAAGACACGTACCTCTGCCCCCATTCTCACCAGAGCCTCCACTAAATGGCTGCCAATAAACCCACCAGCCCCTGTAACTAATGTCCTTTTGCTCTCAATCTTCATAAATCCTCACTGCCTCAATTTGCCAGAGCAAAAACTTCATGTTCAACATTGGCCTTCTTACACAGAGACTTTATCTGTTCAAGATCCTCAGAACCGATATTACGCATGGCTATAAGGATCTCATCTATACGGTAAAGTCTGACCATGGACTCGATGTCGTAGCGATTTCCTAAAACCTTGAGTCCATGAAAACGCTTTCTAATTTTTTTGGGGTCATCATCTATAAAGGCTACTACATTGCCGCGACCTTCCATCCTCAAATAGCGCAAGGCAAGATCCCCCATACTTTCGGCTCCGTAGATCAAGATGTTCTTCTGAGACCCATTATTTCTCCGCTCCAGATAGTCTCTCAATGCCTTGAATGACAACCTGTATCCTCCCAGGAGACATACCAGGATAAACCAGTCAATGGCAAAGACGGAACGCGGATGTGCTCTCTCACCTACGAAAAAAGTCAGGAGTATAATCAATACGGAGCTGACGGTTGCCCCTTTTACTACCTTTATGACTTCATCAAAGGAAACGTAGCGGATCAGGGTTCCATAAAGGCCAAAGTACGTAAAAGCAAACATTCTCAACACGAGTACATAAGGGAGGGTATGCAACAATATAACTTTCTCAACAGGAGGAAATTCACCCTCCATACGTAGGAAGTAAGCCAAGAAATAGGAGAAGGCGCAAATAAAGGCATCGAAGAAAAAGAGTCCGATCTGTTCGGCATTTTGAAAAATCTGTCGCTTGGTTATGGCCCCGGTTATGGTAATTAATATTCCTTGCAAAAGGTATCTCACGTCTTCTAGCAGTGACCAGTTTTCCACGTATTTCAAATCTATCTTGAGTTTCTTGGGAAGTATATAGTCGATATAGCACTGTTTGGGGTCCACTCCTTCCTTGTAAAGCTCCTCTTCGTTTCGCATATGAATCTGACTTGGCCCCACTATGCCCGGCCTTACGGATAGTATCTTTTTCTCCTCATGGCTGTATAACTTCACAAACTCCGGAACCTCTGGCCTTGGCCCAACAAAACTCATGTCCCCTTTTAGGACATTTATGAGCTGCGGAAATTCATTTGCCTTAGATCTCCTCAGGATTCTACCCAAGGCAGTTACCCTCGGGTCATTCCTCGGAGACAGGGTGGGCCCTTGCCAGTGTTTTGCCTCGATCATGGTCCGGAATTTCAATATCTGAAAAGGCCTGCCACCTTTCCCGATCCTGACCTGACGGAAAAACACCGGCCCTCTGGAATCGAGCTTAATGAAAATAGCTGTGGCCAAGAAGAAAGGGGAAAGCACAATGAGCCCTATGAGAGATAACAATATGTCCAAACCACGCTTTAGCATAGAATACGTTTTTCGAAAAAGATTCTGGGGTTCAACATATACCTCGAAAGGTCACAAATGACACTTTTTCGCCGGCCATGAACATCAATAGCCGCGTTGCTCAGGCTTGCAATAGCCAGCTATTCCGCGCCTTCGCGCCTTGCTCTTGATGCTCATAACTCACCGAGAAAATCGCCATTTATGACCTTCCGAGGTATAAAGTAGCCGGGGGGCAGTGTCAAGGGGAAAGGGCGTGAAAGACAGGAACGTTCCTCCCGAAATCGGGATGCAGACTGAAAATTTCT
>JAUVJO010000121.1 GCA_030592345.1 Deltaproteobacteria bacterium | reverse complement strand
CTGTCAGTACAATAGAGCACACCTTGTCTCCACAACTGAGCCTGGACTCCACGTTGATATCTACTGTTTCCACAAATTCCTTAGCAAAAACTCGATATTCGAGAGAACAGATGGCATCGCAGATGCGCTTTGCCACATGCTCCCGATTTGTTTTTTTCAGCAAGGCGACCCACGGACACTCTCTTATTGTGACTCTTATCCGTCCATTTTCTGCGTCGAGTGTGCTCACAAAATCCTCGGCATCCAGCTTGAACTTGATGGCTCTGATGAGGTCCTCCTGAGTGGGATCTTTGATCTCAAGCAATTCCTTAATCTTCCTGGCCTGTATCTTCGGCACGATTTCCCACACCCTTCTATCGATTTCCAGGGCCTTGTCAAAAGAGTCTGCTTCTTCCACCATCATAAACCACAGACCATCCACGGCCACAAAACACTTCTTAAAATATTCGCTTAAGAGCCGCGTATCCATACTATTTCCCTTTGAAATCACTTGCGCCACATTTGTGGAGTACATTAAGTGTCTAAAGTGAACTAAAGTGAGTCCCGCTTTTAGCGGGATTGAGGTATTCTGCCTTTTTTAAATATGTTGAGCCGGAGGCGCACTGCTTAATTCCACTAAAGGCGGGACTCACTTTCTTTCAATAATAAAACTGTTTCTTCAAGTCCTTAACTTTAGCTCACTTTAGGCATTTTAGGCACTTTAGCTCACTTTCTTTCTTCCATTGCCTACCAAATCCCAGAAGGATGCGGATGAATTGTTATCTCCCCCCAACTCTTAGATACGCCCCTCTACGACACCTCACCCTTGCCTTTTCGTGCTGTAAGAGTCGGCTGGCCAGTCAAAAGCCATTTAACCCAGTCGAAGCCAAGTTTCATCATCTCCACGTCATCCGTTTTCGTGTTTTCCGCCCGTTCTTCAGAAACTTCAAATCTGGAGAAAAATGAGGTTTCAAAAACAAACTCCCTGAATTGGTCCACATTGAAACAAGCCATGAACGCCATTTGCAGCTTCTGGGTTGCGGCCTTTCCCTTACCCCAGGGATTGGTTCTTAATATCGTGTCCACGTCCACCCACAAGTCGTTCATATCATTGTAAGGTCCGACTCTCTGATCGTGAATCCACTGTTTGATGCTCCATTCCTTTTGTTCTTTATGTCCCAGACAATAGGGCACACGCTTCAAAAAATAGTGGTCCTCGCGCCCAGCTTGCTCAGGGTTTCTTGCCACAGCCCTTTCCAGGGGGTACGTTCGACAAGATGACGGTCTGTCTTCGTAAATGCTGCATCCTTGTGGCAAAAGAAAAGGACAAGGCTTATCAGGTTGCTCTGCCAGCCGCAGCATCACACTCGGGAAAAACGGATTATCCCTGACGCCAGATAAGGTATATTTGCCCAGAAACTCGTCGGAGCTAATTCCAAGGTTTTTTTTCATGCGGATGATGTCATACGGATACAGGTACATGTCCACATCCTTGCAACACACGGTAAAACAGTCGATTCCAGGGTAGCAGTCAAACCGAAACGTGCCTTGACCTATTGGATCTAATCCTGATGGAAATTTCCCTTTTTCCATCCCAAGCCCTTCCATATGTTCGTAAAATTTACTGTAGGCGTTCACAGGTTCAGGGTTACCTCAGACTGACGTGAAGCCTGTCACGCCAAGAGGGACATCATGTTACATGTTAGTTCGGTTTTCTCAAGGAAATAGTATAGATTTTCGACATCCTTCACTCAAGCTAAAAAGTAGTTTACACTTTTCTTGGGATAAAATCCTTACGGATTAACTCCAAAAGCATGCAGTCTAAGAAGTTTAGGCGTAAGCCTTTTATCTTTCCTCCTGGGGAAGTGTAAACTGAGAAATGAAAGATGCCAGATTTTCGTTTGCCTTTTCTTTCTCCCCTTTCTAGTCTTAAAAGAGTTCAATAAAGCTTATGTCAAGGGGACAGATTCTATGGACAATATTTTGACCTCAATAAACGGTAGCCGGTAGATTGACCGAAACACACTGGAGGAGACTTTTCCGATGATTGCTGCAAGTGCCTGCCTCCTGGGATATTGCTGCCGCTATGACGGCAGGACCAGTCCCAGCCCAGCCCTGGTGAAGCGGGCCCATGAAGAGGCCGTGCTGCCTATCTGCCCGGAACAACTCGGAGGCCTACCTACGCCGAGAACCCCTTCTGACCTTTATGGAGGCGATGGATTCGATGTACTGGACGGACGGGCCAGGGTTCTAGACCGTGACGGTCGCGATGTGACCAAAGCATTTTTGAAGGGCGCGTTTAGCGCCCTGGAAAAACTCACAAAGAGAAATATTCAGGTTTGCTTCATGAAAGACAAGAGCCCTTCGTGAGGAATGGGCAGCCGGTCAGGTGATCGGCCACTGATTGGGGTGGCGGCGGCCTTGCTCATACGAGAGGGAATACATGTTCACGAAGTCGAAGCCAGAGCAGTTGAAAGGCAACCCGGAACCTCTGAACGGGCGTACCCGGAACCGGGGGATGCATGCTCTTGAAACGACTTGCGCTGCATTTGTGGAGTACATTAAGTGCCTTGTGAACTAAAGTGAGTCCCGCTTTTAGCGGGATTGAGGTATTCTGCCTATTTTTAATATGTTGAGCCGGAGGCGCACTGCTTAATCCCGCTAAAGGCGGGACTCACTTTCTTTCAATAATAAAACTGTTTCTTCAAGTCCTTAACTTTAGCTCATTTTAGACACTTTAGGCACTTTAGCTCACTTTTCTTCCATTGCCTGCCAGATTCCAGAAGGACGCGGATAAGTTGTTGTCTCCCCCCACATCTTAGATGCGCCCGCCTCAAAACGCCTACAAAAAAGGTTTGCAATTTATCTTCAAATTGTGATATATTAAAAGATTATGTGTACCAGAGGTACGCTCCATCGAGTTTTCGAGCAGGAGGGATCTGACACCATGGCAAGAGTTTGTGAAATATGTGGGAAAAAACCCATGACCGGCCACAATGTGAGCCACGCCCATAACCGCACTAAGCGACGTTTTTACCCTAATTTGCAGCAGGTTCGCGCCGTCCAGAACGGACGAGTCAAACGAATCAGGGTATGTACGCGGTGCATCCGGTCAGGGAAAGTGGTAAAATCAGCTTGAGGCAAAATTTGTCATTTAGGCCGCTATGCGGCTTACTTTTATGACGTACTTGATCTTGTTTACGGATCTCATGATCATTTCCAGTTGCTGGGCACCTGAGACAGTGATCGTAAAATAGCAGTCTGACCGGCAGTCTGCCCGGGTACTCACGCTGGCATCCAGAATGTTTGCCTCTGCCTCGCTCAAGGCTGCCGTAATGCTGGCCAAAAGCCCTATCTTGTCATTGCAGAGCACGTGAATCCTAACCGGATAGAGATCGTCCTTTTCCGGTGACCATTCGAGTTCAATCTGACGTGCCGCATCCATGTTCAGGGCATGAGCGCATGTTGTGCGGTGAACAGTGATTCCCTGGCCCCGAGTGATATATCCGACCACGGGATCACCAGGCAGAGGATTGCAGCATTTTCCAAACCGGACGAGGATGTCATCCACGCCTTTGACCAGAATGCCTGACTTCGGTTTTTTGCCACGGATCCGCTCTTTCAGCTTGCCAACAATGCTCTCTTTTGGTTCCTTTGATTCAGACTGAGGGAGAAAGTATCGCACTACCTGCAAAGGTGTTACCTTGCCGTATCCGACTCCGGCAATAAGGTCTTCGGCTGTCTTATAGCCACGTTCTTGGCCGGCCTTTTGGATTTCACCGGATTTCAAAAGCTTGTTCAAGCTCAGGTGGTGTTTTCGAAAGGCTTTCTCGCACATCTCGCGCCCAAGTGCCAGGCTCTGTTTCCTTTCCTCGGCCTTGATGATCTGGCGTATCCTGGAGCGGGCCTTTGCCGTTCTTACAAAGCTGAGCCAGTCTTTGCTGGGCCTGTGATTAGAAGAAGTGGTAATTTCAACCCGTTCCCCGGTCTTGAGTTCATATTTCAATGGTGCTATGCGACCGTCCACCTTCGCACCCATACACTGGTTTCCCACCTCAGAATGAATGGCATATGCAAAATCAACAGGTGTGGCCCCTCTTGGCAGGGTTAGCACATCACCTTGCGGGGTGAAGACATAGACCTCGTCAGGGAAAAGCTCGATCCGAACGGCCTCCATGAATTCATCCGGGTCCTTGACATGTTTTTGCTCCTCCACAAGCTTGCGGAGCCAGGCGAAGACCTGACCGTCATTCTTATCAGACGTCTGCCCCTCTTTGTACTGCCAGTGGGCTGCAATGCCGTCCCTGGCTACACGGTCCATCTCCCTGGTACGGATCTGGATCTCCACGCGTTCGCCAAAAGGCCCGATGACTGTGGTGTGCAGGGATTGGTACATATTGGGCTTTGGAATGCCTATGTAATCCTTGAAACGTTTTGCGATGGGTTTCCAGATGGAATGTAAGACTCCCAGAACCTCGTAGCATTGCTGGACTGTATCAATTATGATGCGGAAGCCGAGGATATCATACACATCCTCAAAGCTCACCTGTTGCACGATCATCTTTTGATAGATCCCATAGAAATGCTTGTGCCGGCCCTGAATCTCACAGTTAAGATGTGCATCGGTCATCTTCTCTCGAATGATCTCCTTGATGGTATCGATAAACTCTTGCTGCTTCTCCCTTTTCCTGTCCATCTGGTTTGCAATTTCTCGGTACTCCTGTGGATACAGGTACAAGAACGAGGTGTCTTCAAGCTCGTTTTTCATCCAGTAAATACCCAGGCGATTGGCGATGGGGGCATAAATGTCAAGGGTCTCCTGGGCTATCTTGATCTGCTTGTCTTCCCTTTGAAACTGAAGGGTCCGCATATTGTGGAGTCGGTCACAAAGCTTGATCAAAACGACGCGGATATCATCTGCCATCGCAAGAATCATCTTGCGGATACTCTCGGCCTGCCGGGCTTCGGAACTCCTAAAGGACAGACTGCTCAACTTGGTCACGCCCTCAACAATGTGTGCAACCTGTGGGCCAAACATTTCTGTGAGTTCCTCAGCAGTTGCGCAAGTATCCTCCACAACATCGTGGAGGAGCCCGGCGGCCAAACTGACCGTGTCCAACTTCAGCTCGGTCAAGAGTCCGGCCACCTCAAGGGGATGGGACAGATAAGGTTCTCCGGAAAGCCTCACCTGACCATCATGGACCCGGGCCGAATAGACGTACGCTCGTTCCACCAGGCCCAAATCAGCTTCCGGGTAGTAGGCGCTGACGCGATCTAATATGTCAGTTATTCGAATCATGAGTAGGAACAGTAAAATAGTCGAATAGTTAAGAGGTTGAGCCACTCAACCATTTCACCGTACTTTTTTCTAATACGCCTTGGCAAAGACCACGCGGCCGCTGCTGTTGCTGCCGCAGATAACGCACGGTCCGGTCTCGGGTTCGTCTTCAAGCGGGATACAGCGAATGGTAACACTCAGGTCCTGTTGAATCTTTTCCTCACACACCTCGCCTCCACACCAGTGGGCAAGGGCAAAGCCTGCATGGATCTCGGGATTTACCGCGTCGTTTGGCGTGAAAAAGGCATAAAAGTCGTCTTTTGAATCAATACGCACAGTATTTTCATCCCTGAATCGCAAGGCTCTATCAAAGAGATTCATTTGGATATCATCCAACATCGAGATGACGGTTTTTACGAACTCGCCCCGCCGGATCGATACCTTGTCTTTGGGGTCCCTGTCTCTTCTGCCCACAAAGACCGAGTCCTCAGCAATATCTCTGGGCCCTATCTCCACGCGCAACGGTATCCCCTTCTTGATCCAATCCCATCCCCTGCCGCCGATTTCCCTGTCATCGATTTCCACCACGAGCTTTCGTTGGTGGTAACTCAGGTCTGTCAACTCTCGAGCCAGGGCATGCGTGAAGCCCATAACAGAGCTTCTGTGCTCGGCTTTTTTCGCAATGGGCATCAGAACCACATGAGAGGCGGCAATCATGGGCGGCAGAATCAGTCCGTCATCATCGCTGTGCGTCATGATGATAGCGCCGATCAAGCGCGTAGAAACGCCCCAGGATGTAGTCCATGCATGCTCTTCTTTTTCCTGTGCTGACTGGTACTTGATCTCGGAGGCCCTTGCAAAGTTTTGTCCCAAGAAATGGGAAGTCCCTGCTTGCAGGGCCTTTCGATCCTGCATCATGGCTTCCAGGGTATAACTATTGACTGCCCCCGGAAACCGCTCAAAAGCAGTTTTCTCTCCTCTAATTACCGGGATGGCAAGATAGCCTTGTGCTAGTTTCTCATAGATATTGAGCATATCGAGGGTTCTTTCCATGGCCTCTTTGCGGCTGGCATGGGCCGTGTGCCCTTCCTGCCACAGGAACTCACTGGTCCTTAAAAAAATGCGGGTCCTCATTTCCCATCTTACCACGTTGCACCACTGATTGATAAGGAGAGGTAGGTCCCGGTAGCTCGAGACCCACCTGGAAAACGACTCTCCAATAATCGTCTCAGAGGTGGGCCTCACCACCAAAGGCTCCTCCAGGGGCCCGGCAGGAACCAGCCGACCCTCTTCGCCTTCTTCCAGACGGTGATGGGTGACAACGGCACATTCTTTGGCAAAGCCCTGCACATGTTCGGCCTCTTTTTCAAGAAACCGCTTTGGTATGAACATGGGAAAATAGGCGTTCTTGACTCCGGTTTCCTTGAACATACCGTCCAGGATGTTCCTTATATTCTCCCAGATAGCATAGCCCCATGGTTTGATGACCATGCATCCCCTTACCGGCGAGTTTTCAGCCAGATCCGATGCTTTGATCACCTGCTGATACCATTCCGGATAGTCCTGGTCGCGCCTTGGTGTGATCGCTGTCCGCTGCTCTTTTCCCATGTCAATCTCCTGCTATAGACTTTCACATATTAAGTTTCACAAGGCCAGAGGGAGGAGGCTGTATTGTAATACGCCGACGACCGATAACGCTGTGAAATTAAATATGTGAAAGTCTATACGTACTGCTCCACTTCTTTTAGGAAGGTCTCTACCAGTTTATCTTCCGGCACCTTACCCACCACTTTTCCTTTCTTAAAGAGCACCCCGTGTCCCTTACCGCCAGCGATGCCGATATCGGCTTCTCGCGCCTCTCCTGGTCCGTTCACTACACATCCCATTATGGCCAGCCTGACAGGTGTAGTCATTGTGAGCAGGGCAGCCTCCACACGCTCGACTATTCCCACCAGGTCTATCTCACACCTGCCGCACGTGGGACACGAGACAATCTCCGGGCCACGCTGTCGGATCTTTAAAGCCTTTAGAATCTCAAAGCCGACCCGAATTTCGTCCACTGGGTCACGCGTGAGAGAAACTCGAATGGTATCGCCGATGCCCTCAGCAAGGAGCATACCAATACCGAGGGCAGACTTGACTGTGCCTGATACAAGGCTGCCTGCCTCGGTCACGCCCACATGAAGGGGAAGATCCGTCTGAGAGGCCAAGAGCCGGTAGGCTTCCACGGTACGAGCCACGTCAGATGCCTTGATGGATAGCTTGATATTGTGAAAATCAAGAGATTGGAGCAACTCAATGTGCCGCAAGGCACTCTCAACCATTGCCTCTGCCGTGGCTGCCCCGTATTTTCTAAGAAGGTCCTTTTCGAGGGACCCTGAATTTACACCCACACGAATGGAAATGCCCCATTCACGCGCAAGTTGTGCCACTGCCTTGACCTTCTTAGCCCCGCCAATATTTCCCGGGTTGATCCGCAGGGCGTCTGCCCCGGCCCTGACCGCCGCCATGGCCAAACGGTAATCAAAATGAATATCTGCAATAAGTGGAATGGAGATCTGATTCTTAATTAGGCCGATTGCGTCTCCGGCCGCCTGATCCGGCACCGCAACCCGTACAAGCTCACAGCCCGCGGCCTCCAAGCGATGAATCTGTGCCACGGTAGCAGGGACATCATGGGTAAAAGTATTGGTCATGGATTGCACCGTAATCGGTGCGCCGCCACCTATTTTGACCCCGCCGATTGATATTTGACGGGTCTGTCTCCGGTTCGAAGCAAAGGGCATGGAATAACCTCGCAAGAACTGTTATATAGATTCAATAGACTTTCACATATAAAATTACACAAGGCCAGAGGGAGGATGCTGTATTGGAATACGCCGACGACCGATAACGCGGTGAAATTTAATATGTGAAAGTCTATAAGATAATGTTTTGGGCCCACGCGGGAGTATATCTTTTGTTGGAACTCCCTCAGAACTAACCGGCAGACACTAGATACTGGTCACTTGATACTGGATAAATTGAATAATTGCTAGTTGTTTACCCAGCATCCAGTATCAAGTATCTACTCCAATAGGGGTCGAGACCCCAAATTGAGTAAGTTATCAAACCTGCTCAGTTTGTTCAAGGAAAATCAAGGTTTCTCCATGCGCTATGAAGGGCCCATATATCGCCCCCCCAGTGAGGCTGACTCGCTATTGATCCAGGCAACCATTGGTTGCCCTCACAACCGATGCACTTTTTGCATGGTCTACAAAAACGGCCCAGGGTACCGTGTGCGACCCGTGGATGACAT
>JAUVJO010000267.1 GCA_030592345.1 Deltaproteobacteria bacterium | reverse complement strand
ATGCAGAAGTTCCTATGGCAAAAAAAATCCGTTATCAGGGGGCCTGATAACGGATTTTCGTGATTGCTATGTCAACGAATTTAGTCCATTACCAAGCCTCCGGCCGGTAGCAGCATAATAATCCCTACTACAATGACGGTGCTATCTATACTGTTGGTAATGGGCTCACGTTTCATCATGATTTTCCATCCATCTTCAAAGAATATTGAAGTAATTAGTCAACCAAGAGGTTCTTGTCAAGCTATTTTTTTCAAGTAACCCAACTAACCTTCACAAACGGGCTTTCGTTTGACATCGTTGGTGAGGTGCAATACGCTAAAAGGCTGGAAGGTGAGGATCAAACATGGCAACAGCTAACCTTGCTGTAAATGTGGGCGGTATCTTCATGAAAAACCCGGTGATGGCCGCCTCCGGGACCTTTGGGTATGGGCACGAGTTTGCCTCCCTGTTAGATCTAAACCGCCTGGGCGGCATCGTGGTCAAGGGCCTGTCACTCAAACCCACCCCCGGCAATCCTCCTCCTCGTACTGTCGAGACGTGCGGAGGGATGCTAAACTCCATAGGCCTTGAAAATGTGGGACTAGATGCTTTTGTGCAAGATAAACTCCCCTTTCTTCAAACCCTAGACACTGCCGTTATTTTAAACATATACGGACAGACGCCCCGGGAATATGCCGAACTGGCTGAATACATCCAGGGTTTGGAGGGGATCGCAGGCATTGAAGTCAACATCTCCTGCCCTAATGTAAAGGCTGGAGGGATAGCATTTGGTACTGACCCGGAGATGGCCTTTCAGGTGACAGAAGCGGTGAGAAAAAAGACCAAACTACCCTTAATTGTCAAGCTATCGCCAAATGTCACAAATATTGCGACCATCGCAAAAAGTGCTGAAGCTGCAGGCGCTGATGCCCTCTCTCTGATCAACACGATTACCTCAATGGCAGTGGATGTTGAAACGCGCCGGCCCAAACTTGCAAATGTGGTAGGGGGACTCTCCGGACCAGCCATCAAGCCTATAGCGCTAAGAATGGTATGGGAAAGCGCTCAGGCGGTTCGTATCCCGGTCATTGGTATCGGGGGGATCATGGACACGTCGGATGCCCTAGAGTTCTTGATAGTGGGTGCCCGTGCCATACAGGTTGGAACAGCCAACTTTGTCAATCCACGGGCAACTGTAGAGATCGTAGAAGGCATCAATGCCTATCTTGTGGAAAATAACATTCCTGATATCAGTCAGGTCATCGGAAGTCTCAGGACGTGATTTGACGTCTCGAAAATTCTACAACCTGTTGAATTTATAGAGGCTTATTGAGGCATGGGTTTCTGCCTCACATCTGGAATAATGGAATGCTGGACACGAAGTGAAGCATAGCGCTCATAGTGGAATGTTGATTTCAAAAGGAAGTTTTCCGTTTATTAGCTTTCCTGTCAAGAGGGTTTTTGCCAATAGATCAATAATCCATTTTCCCAGAACCCAGTATTCCAGCATTCCAGTATTCCACCATTCCAGCATTCCAGTTGGGGCGTAGCTGCTAAGAGTCCATGCCGAGCATATCTTATCTCATATCATCCCTCCAGCAGTCTCCTGGCATCCCCTACGCGAATGGTGACTCTTGTGGCATCGAAATACTCGATAAGGGGAATCATATACTTGCGTGTCACCCCTGTTATTTCTTTAAGCTGTGGTGTTGTAACCTCTTTGTTGGCCTGCAGAAAGGATACCAGCTTTTTTTTCAACTGCTCTATTGCATCCTTATGAAAATAAAGATCTTCCTTGACCTTGACAAGGGCCCCCTTGGCAAGCATGTGGCCTATAACATCCCTGATATGGCTCGAATTCTGTCCCAGGGACGCTTCCAGTTCCCTGAAATACGGCGGCTGAAGGCCACCCTTAAGGTACGCCTGTTCAATCTTGCGCCTGATTTCCTTCTGGTCGGCCTCTAAAGCGATCTTGTGCCCGGAAAGGCGTACCACCTCCTTTTCCTGAACCAATGCTTTAGACTTTATCAGTTCCTGAACCAACAGATTAAAAGCCCGAAGACTGAGTGCTTTGGGAAGTTTGGACTTGACGGCCTCCTTAGTCATTCCTGCCTTAAGAGGATATTCCTTATGAAAAGCCTCCAGGGCCTGGAGCGTCTTGTGTAAAAGCCCATCAAAAACAGAGCCGTGGAGAAAGATACGGCTTTCCCGATCCGCATAAACGATGCTCTTCTCGGAAAGGAGGGGTTGCAGGTGCTGTTCAAGCGTCTTTTCGTCCGTATTTGTCATGATAATCAGATCAGAAAATGAAACCCCCCGAAGCCCGGCCTCTTTTATGTGGTAGGTGATGATCTCCTTGGTAGGACTCTCAGCCAGACGCTTCAGGCCTTCCACAATGGCCTCTCTGAATCGCTTATGCTTTGTGGGAACCGGGTTGATTATCTGCCCACCCCCTATGGTCCTGATCGGAGAGTAGCTCCGGATGACAAACCGATCATCCTTTACAACCGATATCGGGGATTCCAGGCGAAACTGTGCGACAGCCGTCTCACCCATTTCCAGATCCTCACGATCCAAGAGGATCACATTGCCAAATATTTCGCTGGTGCCTGTATGAAATCGGACCCTGGTGCGATTCTTAAGGGGTTTTTTACTGAATCCAAGATATTGCAGGACAACATCTACCATGTAGCTGGATTTCAATGTATTTACCCCACCCAGCACATCCCCCCGTTTTGTGGCCGTGCGCTCCAGACCCTGGAAATTTATGGCTGTTCTCATCCCCGCCATGGCCTGGTCTACTGTCTCGTTATGGACCTGAATCCCCCGAACCTTTGCTTCTATATTGGTGGGATAAATCTGAACCGTATCTCCGACCCGAATCTTTCCCGACACAAGGCTTCCGGTAATGACTGTGCCAAACCCTTTCATGGAAAAAACACGATCCACAGGGAGCCTGAAAAGCCCGCTGGACGAGCGTTCAGGAACCAGTTCACATATGGTCGCCAGGGCCTTGGTAAAATCGTCCAGCCCTTGGCCGGTCACCGACGAAACCGGCACGACAGGAGCATCCTCCAGGAAAGTCCCCTTGAGAAACGACTGCACGTCATCAGTTACCAGCTCCAACCATTCTTCATCCACCATATCAGTCTTTGTCAATACAACCAGGCCATGCTTGACCCCAAGCATACTGCATATGTCGAGGTGCTCCCTTGTCTGAGGCATCACACCCTCGTCGGCTGCTATGACCAAAGCGACTACGTCAACCCCGGTGGCCCCTGCCACCATGTTTTTCACGAATTTCTCGTGGCCGGGCACATCCACAATACCGACGCGATAGCCCGTTGAAAGATCCAACCAGGCAAAGCCCAATTCAATGGTAATGCCCCGAAGTTTCTCCTCTTTGAGCCGGTCGGTATCGATGCCTGTAAGGGCCTTTATCAAGCTCGTCT
Organism: Deltaproteobacteria bacterium; assembly: GCA_030592345.1. Taxonomy (GTDB): domain Bacteria; phylum Desulfobacterota; class Desulfobacteria; order Desulfobacterales. The sequence continues at coordinate 1,465 of JAUVJO010000267.1, read as the reverse complement.
TGCCATGGTCAATATGGCCAGCAGTACCCAGAATAATCTGTTTCAACTATCAGCCCTTCCTTGCGGTCCCTTTTTCCGCCTGTGAAAATATTCCATTACGTAGGCAGCGCAAACCAGGCCGATACCAATGGCCATTATAATTGGCAAAGACGCATTTGGATAAAAAAAACGACTCAGCACGACAGCGCAAATAGCGCCTAGTATAACCCTCATGACGAATATGTAGAATCGAGTCACGCAATCACCTGTGTGGTATGTAGATGGAGTCTTTAGCCTCCATTTCTTGTATAGAAAATCGACTTTGTCGTCAATCATAAGTTTGAATTTTAAGCTCTTGAAAACTCGTTCGTGGTATGTTAATAGACTATTATGTGGATCGGGTATCACTCGAAAACCACTTCCGAATAACGATTCACGAACGAATAACGATACCACGTGGTGGGTGTAGCTCAGTTGGTAGAGCACCGGGTTGTGGCCCCGGTTGTCGAGGGTTCAAGTCCCTTCACTCACCCCACTAGTCCATTGCGCCCGTAGCTCAGTTGGATAGAGCGCCGGACTTCGAATCCGTAGGTCGCCCGTTCGAGTCGGGCCGGGCGTACCAATGAAATCAAGGACTTAGCGAGGACCGTTAGGTCCTTTTCTTATAACAACCTGGAATAAACCGAAGCGAGGAAAAAAGGAAGTCAGGACAAGCTTTGCTGCCTGTCAATTTGATTCCTGGGATCGTCTGGCTGATGAATGTGACCCGTTACCACGCTACTAGTTCTCGGGGCGGTTGCGAGGGCGATCTCGCAAGCTCCGTTGTTCCGCGCTCATCCCGGCTATGAGGCAGACCACTGCCATCGGTGTTTGCAGATGCCGGAAAACAAGGATGGCATCCTCTACCTATATAATAGTGTGATAGTGAAATCGGCGGCCGGAATTCCCCGGCGATGGCGGGACAAAGCGAAGCGGAACTGTGTTTAGGACAAGACCGGAGAGGCGACGCATTTGCAGAAATGTGACCAGGGGTGTCGGTGAGGTGTTCTTAAGGTAACCACATGGTCACCTTAGAGTACACTTTTGGTAGTAATCTTACCCACACGCCAAACGCAACCGACAGATCAATGGGATATTGCCTCCTTGAGCGTACAGATATGTGAACGAAATCACAACAATTTAAGGGGGGATTAGAATTGCAAATGTATAGCAGTTACTTATGTTCCAAAGATTGTGCCACATAAGGTCGCGGAAGGATGATATCTATACCACCTCCAGAATGGAGAGCTATAGCAAGATCGGCATTCCAAAGAGGGTAACGCAAGACATCCATGCAATCGGAAGATGCTTTTGGGACGTGAGTTTTAGAGGGGTGGCTCCGGGCAGTTTTTCAACCACTCTTGATATTCGTGTACTTCCTTAGTATTACGGCCTTTGCGTTTGTCTTGGCTGTACATTGAATACCTTGATGCTGACCTGACATCCT